>JAJYBN010000033.1 GCA_021779005.1 Pseudomonadota bacterium | reverse complement strand
GTGAACTACAAGGTACCGGACGGCATCAGCATCGATACGCCGAGTCAGACGGAGATCATCATCAAGGGCACGGATCGCCAGAAAGTCGGCCAGGTGGCTGCCGATATCCGCGGCTTCCGGCCGCCGGAGCCTTACAAGGGCAAAGGTGTGCGCTACACCAATGAGCGCGTGGTCCTCAAAGAGGCCAAGAAGAAATAACAGGTGGTTTGAGCGATGGATAAGAAACCGATGGAAAAGAAACTCGCGCGCCTGCGCCGCGCGCGCCGCGCGCGCGCCAGGATTCGCGAACTGCGCGCCTATCGCCTGTGCGTGCATCGTACGCCCAGCCATATCTATGCACAGATTCTTGCGCCCGAGGGTGACAAGGTGGTGGCCGCGGCTTCCACACTGGAAGGCGCGATCAAGAAAGGCTTGAAGAACACCGGCAACGTGACCGCGGCCGCCGCAGTCGGCAAGGCGATCGCCGAGAAAGCCAAACAAGCCGGTATCACGGCGGTGGCCTTCGATCGTTCCGGTTTCCGCTACCACGGGCGGGTCAAGGCCTTGGCCGATGCCGCGCGTGAACACGGTTTGAAATTCTAGGGTGAAACATGGCAAAAAAGATTGAAAACCTTCCGACCAGCAACGACGGCCTGCAGGAGAAGCTGGTGTCGGTGAATCGCGTCGCCAAAGTGGTAAAAGGCGGCCGCCAATTCGGATTCACTGCGCTTACGGTGGTGGGCGATGGTGCCGGCAAGGTGGGCTTCGGTTATGGCAAGGCGCGTGAAGTGCCGAATGCTGTCTCCAAGGCCATGGAACATGCCCGCAAGAATCTGCAACACGTCCAGTTGCGCGAGGGCACCCTGTTTTACGCCATCCACGCACACCATGGCGCCACGCGCGTATACATGCAACCGGCTTCCGACGGTACCGGCATCATCGCCGGCGGTGCCATGCGCGCCATATTGGAAGTCGCGGGTGTCAAAAACGTGCTGGCCAAGAGCTACGGTTCGCGCAATCCCATCAACGTGGTGCGCGCCACCATGAATGCGCTCATCGGGCAGCGCTCGCCAAACGATATCGCGGCGAAACGCGGCAAGACGCTGGACGAAATCAGGAACTGACAGCATGGCCAAGAGCAAAGGCAAACAAATCAAGGTCACACTGGTGCGCAGCCCGTTCGGGCGTCTGCGCAAGCACCGTGATTGCGTGCGCGGCCTGGGGCTGCGGCGGCTGCATCACAGCGTCAGTGTCGAGGACTCACCACAAGTGCGCGGTCTGATCGAGAAAGTGTCTTACCTGCTGCAGGTCGAGGAGAATTGAGTATGCGTCTTAACACGCTTTCGCCGGCCGTCGGCAGCAAGACCGGCAAGAAACGCCTCGGCCGCGGCATCGGTTCGGGTCTGGGCAAGACATCCGGCAAGGGTCATAAGGGCCAATATGCCCGTAAAGGCGGCTATCACAAGGTGGGTTTCGAAGGCGGCCAGATGCCGTTGCAGCGCCGTCTGCCCAAGGTCGGTTTCCGTTCACATTTAAAGCGGAGCCGCGCGCAAGTGCGTCTTGATGCGTTGGCGCGTATCGAGGCAGAGGTCATCGACATACTGGTGCTAAAAGCCGCGGGGCTGGTACCGCTGCAGACCGACAAAGTCAAAATAATCCTGGCAGGGGAGCTCAAGAAGAAGGTCACCCTCAAAGGCGTGCAAGCCACCAAGGGAGCGTTGGCAGCCATACAAGCGGCTGGCGGCAAGGTGGAGGACTAAGTGTCCCGTACCGGCGGCAACAACATGATGTCTTCCCTGTCTCAGATCGGGAAGCTCACTGATTTACGCAAGCGTGTGCTGTTCCTGGTAGGTGCCCTGGTCGTGTTCCGCGTAGGCACGCATATTCCGGTGCCGGGTATCGATCCTGCGGCACTGGATCGACTGTTCGGCCAGCATTCAGGTGGCCTGCTGGACATGTTCAACATGTTTTCCGGCGGCGCCCTCAAGCGCCTGTCCATTTTTGCTCTGGGCGTCATGCCGTACATCTCGGCTTCCATCATCATGCAGATGCTGGCGGTAGTAGTGCCGAGCCTGGAGAAGCTGCGCAAGGAAGGCCAGTCCGGCCAACGTATCATCACCAAATATACCCGCTGGGGCACAGTGGTGCTGGCACTGTTCCAGTCCCTGGGCGCGTCCCTGGCGCTCGAGAGCCAGGGCGTGGCGGTGACGCCGGGCTTCACGTTCGTGTTCACCGCCACCGTCAGCCTGGTGACCGGGACGCTGTTCCTGATGTGGATCGGCGAGCAGGTGACTGAGCGTGGTATCGGCAACGGCATCTCCATGCTCATATTCGCCGGCATCGTCGCCGGCCTGCCGGCAGCCTTCGGCGGCACCCTGGACCTGGTGCGTACCGGCCAGATGAACCCGCTGATTGCCATCGTGATCGTGGTACTGGTGCTGGGCGTGACCGCCTTCGTGGTATTCGTGGAGCGCGGCCAGCGGCGCATCACCGTGAATTACGCCAAACGCCAGCAGGGCCGGCGCATGTATGCAGCCCAGACCAGCCACTTGCCCTTGAAGCTCAACATGTCCGGCGTTATCCCGCCGATCTTCGCATCCTCCATCATCCTGTTCCCGGCCACGGTCGGCAATTGGTTCGGGCAACAGTCCGGTGGCTGGCTGGCCACGGCCTTGCAGCGTTTTGCCGCGGCCATGTCGCCGGGACAACCGATTTACGTGATTTTTTACGGCAGCTTGATCATATTCTTCTGTTTCTTCTATACCGCCCTGGTGTTCAACTCCAAGGAGACGGCGGAGAATCTGAAGAAGTCCGGCGCCTTCATTCCCGGTATTCGACCAGGGCAGCAGACCGCGTCCTATGTGGACAGCGTGCTCACCAAGCTGACTTTCTGGGGCGCCCTCTATGTGACTGCTGTGTGCCTGTTGCCGGAGTTCCTGATCCTGTACTGGAACGTGCCGTTTTATTTCGGCGGCACCTCGCTGCTGATCATCGTAGTGGTGGTCATGGACTTCATGGCGCAGCTTCAAGCACACCTGATGTCACACCAGTACGAGGGCTTGCTGCGCAAAGCCAATCTCAAGGGTTACGGCGGCAGCGGCGTGCGCTGAGTGTTCAATTTGATGAGCGACGCATGGTCGTCGCGGGAGTGCAAAGATGAAAGTGCGGACTTCGGTCAAGAAAATCTGCCGTAACTGCAAGATCGTGCGGCGTGGTGGCGTGGTGCGGGTGATCTGCAGCGATGCCCGGCACAAGCAGCGCCAGGGCTGAGCAGCGCTTATTAATTGATTTAATTAGGAAAAGTAGGCAAAATTACTAGTTTTGGTGCGCCCTTAACGGCACACTTCAGGAGAAAGAGGCAATGGCGCGTATCGCCGGCATAAACATCCCAGCTAACCAGCATGCCGTCATCGGCTTGCAGAATATTTATGGCATCGGTCGAAGCCGTGCCCGGCTCATTTGCCAGGTCGCCGGCATCAAACCTGAGACCAAGGTGAAGGATCTCACCGACGCCGAAGTGGAGACACTGCGTGTGAACGTGACCAAATTCACCGTGGAAGGTGATCTGCGCCGCGAAGTGTCCATGAGCATCAAGCGTCTCATGGATCTTAGCTGCTACCGCGGACTACGCCATCGGCGCGGCTTACCGGTGCGCGGCCAGCGTACCCGCACCAATGCGCGTACCCGCAAGGGTCGCCGCAAGCAAGCTGTCAAATAACCAGATTATAAATAGCAGGAATTAACATGGCGGAAGAAGCCAAAGATAGCAAAGATACAAAAGTGACACCGGTGGTGGCCGAGGCCGATAGTACGGCTGCCGCTCCAGCAGCGGCCGCGGCTCCGCGCAAGCGGCCCAAGAAGACCGTGGTGGATGCCATCGCCCATGTGCATGCATCCTTCAACAACACCATCGTCACCATCACCGATCGTCAGGGCAATGTGCTGTGCTGGGCAACCTCAGGCGGTTCCGGTTTCCGCGGGTCGCGCAAGAGCACGCCGTTTGCGGCACAGGTAGCGGCTGAGAAAGCCGGCAATGCCGCGCAGGAATTCGGTGTCAGGAACCTGGAAGTGCAGGTCAAAGGACCCGGCCCTGGACGTGAATCGGCAGTGCGCTCGTTACACAACATAGGTTTCAAGATCGCGAATATCTCGGATGTGACGCCAATCCCCCACAATGGCTGCCGCCCGCCCAAAAAGCGCCGCGTCTAACTAGAGGCTCCTGATCATGGCTCGTTATCTCGGACCCAAATGCAAACTCTCACGCCGTGAAGGTACGGACCTGTTCCTGAAGAGCAGCGTGCGTCCGCTGGAGTCCAAGTGCAAACTCGATTCCCAGCCCGGCCAGCACGGCGCCAAACGCAATCGCCTGTCGGATTATGGCATTCAGCTGCGCGAAAAGCAGAAGTTGCGCCGCATGTACGGCGTGCTGGAGAGGCAGTTCCGCCGTTATTACAAGGAAGCATCGCGCCGCAAGGGTGCCACCGGCCAGACGCTGCTGCAGATCCTCGAATGCCGTCTCGACAACGTGGTGTACCGCATGGGTTTCGCCGCCACCCGCGCCGAAGCGCGCCAACTCGTGGGCCACAAGGCCATCGAGGTAAACGGCTCGGTCGTCAACATACCATCCTATGCAGTGAAGGCTGAGGATCTGATTGCGGTACGCGAGCGCGCCAAGAAACAGTTGCGCATCCAGGCGGCCATCGGCATCGCCAAGCAGGTGGGCCTGCCGGAATGGGTCGAGGTGGATGAGCAGAAGATGAGCGGCAAATTCAAGGCAGTACCGGAACGTACCGACATCCTGCCCGAGATCAACGAAAATCTGGTAGTCGAGCTGTATTCCAAGTAAGCATTCAAGTCACGGTCATTAATCGCGAGGGATATTCCCCATGCAGGGTTCAGTAACGGAATTTTTAAAGCCACGCCTGGTCGGCGTGCAGGCACAATCAGAACATCACGCACGTGTGGTGCTGGAACCGCTGGAGCGCGGTTTTGGACATACACTCGGGAATGCGCTGCGCCGCATCCTGTTGTCTTCCATGCCCGGCTCGGCCGTGGTGGAGGTCGAGATCGAAGGCGTGCTCCACGAGTACACCACTATAGAAGGTGTGCAGGAAGACGTGGTGGATATCCTGCTGAGCCTCAAACAACTCGCCATCCGTATGCACACGCGCGATGAGGTCACACTCACGCTTGCCAAGAAAGGACCGGGTGCAGTCACCGCTGGCGATATACAGCTGGATCATGATGTCGAGATCGTGAACAAGGACCTGGTGATCGCGCATCTGAATAGCGCCGGTTCCCTCAACATGAAGCTCAAGATCAAGCGCGGCCGTGGCTACCAGCCATCCAACCAGCGTATGACTTTCGAGGAGGAGAGCCGCCCCATCGGACGCCTGCAACTGGATGCATCCTTCAGCCCGGTACGGCGCATCACGTATACGGTGGAAAGCGCGCGCGTCGAGCAACGTACCGATCTCGACAAACTGATACTCGAGATCGAGACCAACGGCACCATCGACCCGGAGGAAGCCATCCGCCGCGCGGCCACCATCCTCAGCGAGCAGCTGGCCGCGTTCGTGGATCTCAAGGGTCGCGACCAGACACACGCTGGCAGCGAATCACGCTTCGATCCGGTATTGCTCAAGCCGGTGGAAGAACTGGAGCTGACGGTGCGCTCCGCCAACTGCCTCAAGGCCGAGAACATCAACTACATCGGCGACCTGGTATTGAAAACCGAGGTAGAGCTGTTGAAGACCCCGAATCTGGGCAAGAAATCCCTGACCGAGATCAAGGACGTGCTTGCGCAGCATGGCCTCACCCTTGGCATGAAGATCGAGAACTGGCCGCCGGCGAGTCTCAAGAAAACCATCTAAGGAAGATTTAGCCATGCGTCACCAGAATACCGGCCGGCAACTGAGCCGCAACAGCGCGCACCGTGAGGCGCTGATGAACAACATGGCGGCGGCTCTCCTGCGCTATGAAACCATCCATACTACCCTCCCCAAGGCCAAGGAGTTGAGGCGCTTTGTCGAGCCTCTCATCACCCTCGCGAAGCAGGATAGCGTGGCCAAACGCCGCCTGGCATTCGCGCGCCTGCGCGATGATGCCATCGTAGTCAAGCTGTTCACCGATCTCGGCCCCCATTATCAGTCGCGCCCCGGCGGCTACACGCGCATCCTGAAGAACGGGTTCCGGCCTGGCGACAAGGCGCCGATGGCGGTGATGCAGCTGGTGGACCGGGAAACACAAATGCATGCTGCCGCCGAGGAACAGGCCAAGAACAAGCAGTTCAAAGCAGTGAAGCCGGAAGGCGAAAACGCGGGCAAACCTGCCCCCGCGCCCAAGAAAGCCAAAGTGCAAAAAACGTCCAAACCCGAGAAGGCCGAAAAGAAAGCGGCCAAATCCGCCGAAAAGGCCAAAGCCACAGCCGAAAAAGCCGGGAAGAAAGCGGCCAAGAAAAACACCAAGGCGGTCAAGAAAACCAAGGCTAAAGATTGATTGTTGCGACCAGCCGAAATTTAAAAAGCCGGGCTTTGCCCGGCTTTTAATTGCCGCACTGCTATTGCAAGGGCCATACGTGGGGGATGATCAACACCGACACTGCCCACATGATTAGGTTGAGCGGTAATCCAAAACGCAGAAAGTCACTGAAACGGTAACCGCCCGGTCCATAGACCATCAGATTGGTGGCATAGCCGATGGGCGTGGCAAAGCTCGCGGATGCGGCCATGGCGATGGCCATGGCAAACGGCATGAAATTCAAACCTAGCGACGTAGTCGCTGCATAGGCCAGGGGGAAGACGATCACGGCTGCAGCGCTGTGCGTGATGATCTCAGTCAGCAGCATGGTGATGCCATAGATCGTCACCAGCAGCAGCCACGGCTGGTGGCCGGCAAAAGCCAGGAGTTCGTGCGCGAAACCGCTGGCAGCGCCACTGATCTCCAGGGCTTTGCCGATGCCGAAGGCAGCCGCGATCGCGATGATGACTTCAAATTCGATGCTGCGGTGTGCGAGGCTCACGCTGCAGCAACGCGTGATTATCATGAGGCCTGCCGCCAGCAGGGCACTGGTGAATACCGGCAACCATCCCAGGCCGGCGACGACGACAAATCCGGTCAATATCAACCAGGCGATCCAACTGCGTTCATGGCGCGGGATGCTGGCACCTTCGATGGGACGCAGCAGCAAAAAATCCCGGGAATTGATCCGTTGTTCCATGAATTCCGGTCCGGACTCCAGCAGCAGTGTGTCACCTGCCCGCAATTCGATATCACCAATCTTCCGGCGTATGCGCTCACCATTGCGCGCCACTGCGATCACCACCGCGTTGTAGTGGGACCGGAAGCGGCCCTCGCGTACGGTCTTGCCACACATGGGTGAATGGGCCGCGATCACCGCTTCGATCAGACTGCGTGCGGTGCGCGGTGCGTCGAGCTTGAACACCTGGTCTGTTGCCGGTACCAGCCCACGGATACGCTGCAGGTCGACGATGGATTCGGTGATACCGGCAAACACCAGCCGATCACCGGCTTGCAGCCTTTCATCAGGCCCGGCGGCTGCGATGATATGGTCAGCGCGTTCGATCTCAACCAGGAACAGGCCGGGCAACTGTCGCAGGCCCGCGGCCGCGATACTCTGGCCGTCCAGCGGACTTCCGGATAGCACCAGCATTTCCACGGTGTATTCGCGTGAATTTTCGAGTTGCGCGAGGACCGGATTACGCGTCGGCAGCAGCCAGCGGCTTGTGAGCAGCACGTAGAGCAGGCCAATGAGTGCACAGGGTATGCCGATCCAGGCGATCTCGAAGAACGACATGCCAGGCAGGTGCGCCTGTGACTTGAGCAGTCCGCTGACCACCAGATTGGTGCTGGTGCCGATGAGCGTGCAGGTGCCGCCGAAGATCGAGGCATAACTCAATGGGATCATGAGCTTCGATGAGGAGATGCGCTGGCGTTTGGCCCAGTCGGAAACTGCCGGCAGGAATGCAGCCACCACCGGCGTGTTGTTGACGAAGGAACTGATGGCTGCCACCGGCAGCATCATGCGGAGCTGGGCGCCCAGTACTGTGCGAGGTCGGCCGAATAGTCTGCGTATGAGTGCGTCTATCGCACCGGTGTTGCGCAAGCCCGCGGCCACGACATACAGCACGGCGACCGTGAGTACCGCCTCATTGGCGAGGCCGCCGAAGGCCTGTGCGGGATTGATCACGCCAAAGAGCAGCAGCAGCGTAAGTCCAGCCACCAACACCAGATCCGGTCCCAGCCGTGTGAAGGCGAGCACACCGATGCAGGCAAGTGTCACAAGCCAGGTGAGCCAGGCGGCGGAGAGCATGAAATTCCTTTGCAGCTAGGGCGTCTGGTGGTCGGTATGCCGATTATACGGGGAGCGGAATTTTCCTGGTGTGTACGCGGAGGCGGCGAGTGGGGGGCCTGCCCGCCCCCGACATTAAAACGCGCAAACCACACCATTGAATTTGGACACTATCCCCGCGCCACCCGGGTGAGTTTACCTTCCAAAGACGTCTTTAGCCGTTGCAGTACCGGCTTGAGGAATCGACCTGTATAGGATTCCGTGTGGCGCGCGACGTCCTCCGGCGTGCCGGTCGCCACTACCGAGCCTCCACCGTCGCCACCCTCGGGGCCCAGATCGATCACCCAGTCAGCGGTCTTGATGACATCCAGGTTGTGCTCGATCACCACCACGGTGCTGCCGCTTTCCCGCAGCCGGCGCAGCACCGAGAGCAGCTGGTCGATGTCATGGAAGTGCAGGCCGGTGGTTGGCTCGTCCAATATATAGAGTGTGCTGCCAGTATCGCGCTTGGAGAGCTCCCGCGAGAGCTTCACGCGTTGCGCTTCGCCGCCAGACAGCGTGGTGGCGTTCTGGCCGAGACGCACGTAGGTGAGTCCCACCGCCAACAGGGTCTGCAGCTTGTGCGCCACTACCGGCACCGCGCTGAAGAACCGGGCGGCGTCCTCCACCGTCATCTCCAGCACTTCGTGGATGTTCTTGCCCTTGAAGCGGATGTCGAGGGTCTCGCGGTTGTAGCGCTTGCCCTTGCACACGTCGCAGGCCACATAGATGTCCGGCAGGAAATGCATCTCCACCTTGATGACACCGTCGCCCTGGCAGGCCTCACAACGCCCGCCCTTGACGTT
>JAJYBN010000032.1:2515-9200 GCA_021779005.1 Pseudomonadota bacterium | reverse complement strand
CTCACGCTGAGTGCGAATTTCCGTTCCCAAGCGGGACTGGTGCAGTGGTTCAATGCCACCTTCCCACAACTGTTCCCACATCAGGAAGACATTGCCAGCGGTGCTGTCCCCTATGCGGAGACCGCCGCACAACACGCAACACTGGACGGTGCAGCCGTGAGCCTGCATACGCAGCTGCAGAAAGATCCCGCAGCTGAAGCTATGCAAATCACATCCATCATCGCAGAAGCGCGCAGACAGCATAGTGAAGTGCGCATCGCGGTGCTGGCACGTGCCCGCAAACATCTCGCAGCCAGCGTACGTCGCCTGCGTGCGCTGGATATCCCATTCCGCGCGGTAGAACTGGAGAGCCTGGGTGAGCGGCCGGTAGTACAGGATCTGCTGGCATTGACCCGGGCGCTGCTGCATCCGGCGGACCGCACTGCGTGGCTGGCGATAGTGCGTGCGCCCTGGTGTGGGCTTAGCCTCGCGGCACTGCAGGCGCTGGCGGGTTCAGATGATTGCGTGACGATTCCGGAACGTTTGCGCGACGAAACTCTCATGGCCAGTCTCCTTCCACAAGTGAACGGTACGCGTTTCGCATCAGTACGAAATATTTTGCTGGGAGCATTTGCTGAACGACGCCGTGGAAGTCTGCGTGAACAGGTGGAACGTGTATGGCTGCAACTGGCAGCGCCGGCCACCCTGAGATCGGTCGAAGACCTGGCGGATGCACAAGCCTACCTGGAGTTGCTGGAGACCCTGGACGACGGTGGCGAGCTGCGGGATGGGGCGGAACTGGAAGCCGCACTCTCGCAATTGTTCGCGCGGCCGGATCCGCGCGCGGATGAATCGCTGCAGCTCATGACCATGCACAAGGCCAAGGGCCTGGAG
The DNA here is from genome assembly GCA_021779005.1 of Pseudomonadota bacterium. Classification (GTDB taxonomy): domain Bacteria; phylum Pseudomonadota; class Gammaproteobacteria; order Natronospirales; family REEB76; genus REEB76. Next base: position 8,327 of record JAJYBN010000032.1, on the reverse strand, counting down.
TTCGATGTAGTGATCGTACCTGGCCTGGGCGAGGGCCCGGGCCGGCGCGAAAAGCCACTGCTCACCTGGCTGGAACGCCCGCGACCTGAGGGCCGCAACGACCTGCTGCTGTCGCCGCTGGAACCCAAGGGCGGCGAGCAGGATCCCATCTATCAGTTCATCCTGTCGCTTAAGCGCGAGCAGGAACACCTGGAGATGACGCGCCTCTTATATGTCGCGGCCACGCGCGCGCGGCAGAGACTGCATCTGTTCGGCTATACCACGGTGCAGGAGAAGGATGGCGAGCGCAGTCTCGCGGAGCCACGCAAGGACTCGTTGCTGGGATTGCTGTGGCCGGTGGTGCGGAAAGATTTCGAAGACGCCCTGCGCCGGCCGGGCACACTGGCGCCAGTGACAGCGGAGCAACCCACTGTCGGCATGTCGCTGCGGCGGTTGCGCCCGGACTGGCCGATGCCGACGCCGGACAGTGCCCTTTCCTGGCCGGGGGCCGCACAGACCCTGGCGGCTGAAGAAGACATGCTGGAATTCGAGTGGGTCGGGGATACCCTGCGGCACGTGGGTACGGTGGTGCACCGCCTGCTGCAGCGCATCGCTGACGATGGGCACACGCAGTGGGATGCAGCGCGCATGCGCGCCTTGAAACCACTCATAATTCATTGGTTGCTGGAATTGGGCGTCACCCAGGCGGAACTGGATGCCGCTGTCGATGATGTGTCGCAGGCGTTGACGGGGACCCTCGCGGATGCGCGCGGCCGCTGGATACTCGACAATACGCATGCAGAGGCGCGCTCGGAATATGCCTTGAGTCATTTCGACGCACAGCGTCTGGACACGGGCGTCATCGACCGGACGTTCGTGGATGCGGATGGCACACGCTGGATCGTGGATTACAAGACCAGCCGGCATCGCGGCGGTGATGTGGACGCGTTCCTGACCCGCGAGCAGGCACGCTATCGACAGCAGCTGGAGAGCTACGCACAGCTGCTGCGCGGGCTGGAACAACGGCGTGTTAAAGTTGGCCTGTACTTCCCGCTGTTGCGGCGCTTCGTGGAATGGGAACCCGCCGATGGCTGAGTCTCTGGCACATTGTCTGGTGGTAGCGATCTCCTCGCGGGCACTGTTCGACCTGGAGGAAAGCCACAGCATCTTCATCGGGCAGGGGCTCGCTGCCTATTCACGCTACCAGATCGAGCATGAAGACGACCGGCTGGAACCGGGCGTGGCCTTCATGCTTGTGAAGAAACTGCTGCGGCTGAACAGCCCGGGCCATGACAAGCGCGTGGAAGTGATCCTGCTGTCGCACAACAGTGCCGACACCGGCCTGCGCATCTTCAACTCCATCCAGCATTACCAGCTGGATATCACGCGTGCGGCCTTCACCAACGGCGTAGCGCCCTGGCGTTACGTGGAGCCCTTCAGCGCCGACCTGTTCCTGTCGGCCGAGCCGAAGGATGTGGTGGCGGCGCTGGACGCGGGCCGCGCCGCCGCCGCCATCGTGCCCTCACGCACCGAGACCATGGCCTCCGAACAGTTGCGCATCGCCTTCGACGGCGATGCCGTGCTGTTTTCTGACGAAGCCGAACGCGTGTATCAGGAGCAGGGTCTGGCGGCCTTCGCCGAGAGCGAGAAAGCCCAGGCACGCGCACCCTTGAGCGGCGGTCCCTTCAAGAATTTTCTGGCGGCGCTGCACCACATCCAGGCGGACTATCCCATGGACCAATCCCCGATCCGCACGGCGCTGGTGACGGCGCGTTCCGCGCCCGCCCACGAGCGCGTGATCCGCACGCTGCGGGCCTGGAACATCCGCATCGATGAAGCCCTGTTCCTCGGCGGCCTGCCCAAGGGCGCGTTCCTGAAGACCTTCGGCGCGGACATCTTCTTCGATGACCAGAAGGGCCACGTGGAAGCCGCCGCCGGTTATGTGGCCACCGGTCATGTGCCCCATGGCGTCACCAATCTCCAGAGTAAAAAGCAGACCACCACATGAGTAATGACCTCGACAGCTGGCACGAAGAGCAGCAATCGGCGTTTCTGTATCGCGCGATCGCGGACTGCGAACCGGCGCCGGAGTTGCGCACGCTGTTCATGAAACTGGCGGATGCGGCCGAGCATCAGGCGCACCATTGGCAGAAGTTGTTGACCGACAAGGGTGTGCAGCTGCCGGCGCAGTTCCAACCGGCATGGCGCGCGCGCCTGGTGGCGCGGCTGGTGAAGCTGCTGGGACCGCAGCGTCTGCTGCCGATCCTGGCGGCCATGAAAGTGCGCGGGCTGTCGGTGTACACCGGCGCCACGGCCACTGGCCATGACGCACCGGTGGCCGGCCGTCAGGAATCACGCCACCGGCATCTGGCGGGCGGCGGCAGTTTCCGCGCCTCGGTGTTCGGCGTGAACGACGGGCTGGTGTCGAATGCCAGCCTGATGCTGGGCGTGGCCGGCGCAGCCTTCGACAGCCACGTGATCCTGCTGGCCGGCGTCGCCGGGTTGCTGGCGGGCGCCGCTTCCATGGCGGCCGGTGAGTATGTCTCCATGCGTTCACAGCGCGAGATGTTCGAATACCAGATTGGCCTGGAGCGCGATGAGCTGGCTGCTTATCCAGAGGAGGAGGCCGAGGAACTCACACTTATATATGAAGCGCGCGGCGTGGCACCTACCGAGGCCCGACGGCTCGCCGATACCATCACCCGCGATCCGGCACGCGCGCTGGATACACTGGCGCGCGAGGAGCTGGGTCTCAACCCGCAGGAACTGGGCTCTGCCTGGGGCGCGGCTATCTCGTCCTTCATCGCCTTTGCGCTGGGCGCGCTCATCCCATTGATTCCATTTTTCTGGCCACGCCCGCAGCACGGCATCTATTGGTCCATCGGCTTGACGGCAGTGGCGCTGTTCGTCACCGGTGCCACCGTCAGCCTGTTCACCGGCCGCGGCCTGTTATGGAGCGCACTGCGCATGGTGCTGATCGGCTTGATTGCAGCCGGCGCGACATTTCTGGTGGGGCATTTGTTTGGAGTGGCGCTTGGATCGGCATGAACCTAATAGCTAAAGCTGATTTCTTTCTTATCAATCGGAAATATTGATTTCAAGGTTCAGATTGAACAAAGGCTAAAGCAGTGAGTCGGCTATGCGAGACAAGACAGACTTGGAAAGTCACATATTCAAAAAGTACTGACCCTTTATCTGCGTCTACTGCCATCATCTAAGATCGATAAGCATAACCATTTTGAATACGTACACGATCACCCACACGTAAGTCGGCGACACTGCCTTTTTGAGTGATGGTTTCGTAATTACCGTTATCCATTCGTACCTGGATGGTGTACATCTGTGCGGCATTATGGTTTTCTACAGAGTTACCAATCGCAGCACCACCTACTGCGCCCGCGACTGTGGCCAACGTATTACCGTTGCCTGAGCCTATCTGGTTGCCCGCCACTGCACCAACGACGCCTCCAATAACGGTGCCGGCATTGATGATACTGCCGCTAGCATTGGACATGTTTATGGATTGAACCACACCATAAGTGGCGTATGACCGAGAATCCATCTGGCCGGAACTACGGCTTGCACAGCCGCTTATGAGGACGACAGCTAGAGCAACTATAGAAATCATATGAATCGTTTTCATAAAAAACTCCTGTATTAGGATAGTAGGTTAACCGAACCGCAGGTCATGGTCTGTACGGTGGCACACATTAAAGATGATGAAGTTGTCGAATCGACAACATTTGAGATACGGCATCAAAGAAGAAATCTGGTCAGAGCGAATATTCGAGGTAGACAAACAGCACTTCACATACACAAGCACGCGTATATTTCCCGAATCCCGCGATCCCGCCAGCTTACTGTTCCGCAGCACGCCATTAAACGGGGAAATAATCGATTATTTACCTAAATTGACTGGATTCCGGCTTTTCCCGGTTGTGCTCCTGCATTTCCCGGGACTTCTGCCATCCATGGCGGTCGCGTCGGAATGACGAAAGACTTATAAACCAGTAAATCATGGATTTCTAAGATTGAAGAAAGGCTGATATAAAGGGTAGGCTATCTAATCCTAGTTGTAGGCATATATTCGATGAGAACCAAACTCATTGTATTTCTTATTGCATTCAACGCTGGACTTGCGGCCTTCAGCGTCGGCGCTATGGATATGCCATACCATCCTCCTAAACCGTATGAACTTGAGACGTTGTATAAGCAAGCCAACACCGACTGCCCAAAGAAAGACTGGCCGTGTTTCGAAAATGAGCTGTATGGCTTCGCCATGACCTATGGCCCGAAGGCGGCGATCGATACCTTTGAACTTCTTAAGACCAGTCACGCTATCCCTGTGACCATCGATGCACACCACGTGGTACACCACATCGGCCACCATACCGCCATGGCGTTCGGGTCGAATATCCAGGCCTTCGACCTGTGTCCATCAGACTACGATTATGGCTGCCAGCACGGCTTCTTTCAGTATGCCCTGAGTGAGGGCGGTCTTACCGAAGCAGCAGCTATCAAAATGTGCGTGGATCTGCAGGCCGATGCTTCCGTCTCGGCCAAGACCAAATATGAGTGCTACCACGGTCTGGGACACGGGGTCATGATGCATGAGGGCCATGACCTGAAGAAATCCTTGAAGGTCTGCGACAGCCTGAAGTCATCCACCGGCCAGGATGGCTGCTGGCAAGGTGTGTTCATGGAGAACGTGGATGTGGCGGAAGAAGGCCAGTGGCAGAAAGGTATGTTCTCGACACAGGATCCGCTCGCGCCCTGTGATCGGGTGTCCAAGAAACACCAATATGAATGCTTCATCAACCATTCGGGCTGGTTGATGAAGTTCTACAAGAATGACATCGGCCGCGGGGCACATGCCTGTCTGAAATCACCGGCCGCACAGGTGGATACCTGTATCCAGACACTCGGGCTGCTGACCACCAACGCGGCCTGGCAGCCAGCTCTCCTGCAGGCTGCCTACACGCCGGATTTCATCGGGAACGCCTGGACGCTCTGCAAAAAATTCCCCCAAGGTTATGTGGGCAAGTGCGCGCTCTCGGCGCTCGACAATCTCATTAACGCCACGCTACCCGACGCGTCGCTGCTCCACAAAGCACAAAGCTTCTGCTCGGTGGTGGCCACCGAGTTTCGCTCCGACTGCTATAAGCAGATCGGCCAGGACCTGCGCTACCTGACGCCCGACAGCAAAGCCGCCCGCGATGCCTGCCTGTTCCTGCAGGGGGATACCGAGCAACGCCAATGCCTCTCGACAGCAGGTTCTTGAACATTCATTTATTCAAGATCACAGGACGCTGGATGCCCCGTTAAGTTTGCGCGACAAGACCCGCATATGTGCATTCTGCTCAATAACAAAAACTGCTATGCTCCCTGTATAAATAGGATATTGGGTCCATTTGATTCCTCTGGAAGTCCACCATCATGCAGATGATTGAAGACTGGCTGAAGTTCATCCGCGGTGCGCTGGAGACACCGCTGATCAACATCGGCAATGTGTCATTGACACCTGCCAAGCTGCTGCTGGCAGTCCTGATCCTGATGATAGCCTTCTGGGTGGCGCGTCTGATCGACCGTCTGATCAACGGACTCAGCCGCTCCGGGCGCACCACGCTGAGCGCGTCTGGTACCTATGCGCTGTCGCGCATCCTGCGCTACACGGTGTATGTGCTGGGTGCGGTGTTCGCGGTCCAGGTGCTGGGAATCGATATGGCCAGCCTGGCGTTGTTCGGCGGCGCCGTCGGCATCGGCATCGGACTGGGCCTGCAAAGCATCTTCAGCAACTTCGTGTACGGCATCATCATCCTGCTGGAGAAGACCC
>JAJYBN010000032.1:0-2505 GCA_021779005.1 Pseudomonadota bacterium | reverse complement strand
CCCTCAAGGTTGGCGATTTCGTGGAGCTGCAATCGGGTGTGACCGGCCGGGTGGCGGAGATCAATGTGCGCTACACCCGCATTACCACCAACGATTCCGTGGATATCGTGGTGCCCAACTCCGAGTTCATCAATGGCAAACTGACCAACTGGACGCTGAAAGAGACCTACCGGCGAATCCATGTGCCCTTCGGTGTCGCTTACGGTTCCGACAAGAACAAGGTGCGTGAAGCAGGGCTGAGCGCCGCCCGATCCATACAAGGCACCATCACGGAGCCCGGGCGCGAACCGGAAGTATGGCTGGTGGGTTTCGGTGACAGCAGCCTCAATTTTGAACTGGTGATATGGGTAGGACAGGAGATGGCGATATCGCCACAGCGCACCCAGGCAGCCTATCTCTGGGAGCTGGAAACAGCCCTGCGTGAACTCGGCCTGGAGATTCCATTCCCGCAAAGGGATCTGCATATCCGCTCTGGTGTCCTGAATGTGCAGCAGGCGCCCAGTACAGACGCCAAGTCCTGAGTACAGCCCTATCGCGTAACTGCGCCGGGTACGGAGCCGTAGCAGGGAATTGGGTGCAGAATAGCCGCGTCACTCATGACACGCGGACGTGTTGCAGTGCGTTCATCACGCCCCCTTTGCATTTCAATTTCCCAACACTTCTTTTGTATGTGCCGTTGTGGCGCTGAACGCTGCCAGTGTCCATGGATCACAGTGATGTAGTACAAGCAGACGACAAATGGAGGTTGTATGTCCAAGTCTAATAAGAATGCCTGGTATGGGTGGGTACCCGACCGGCACGATTAACGCGACAAACTCTATGCCAGCATCGCGGCGCCACCCAGGAAACTCCCGCGCAAGGTGGATCTGAGACCGGGTTGCCCGCCGGTGGAGAACCAGGGAACACTCGGCGTCTGCACCGCCAACGCACTGGTCAGCAACCTGGAATTTCTGGAAAAGAAAACCCGCGCACGGTCACTGACCTGAGCCGCCTGTTCGTTTACTACTATGAGCGCGCCATGGAAGGCACCGTGAAAAAGGATGCGGGTGTCGCGATCCGCGACGGCGTCAAATCGCTTGTCAAACAGGGCGTATGCGCGGAAAAGATCTGGCCCTATAAGATTGCCAGTTTCGCCCGGAAACCGTCCGCAACCTGCTACCGGCAGGCCAGGAACCATCAGGTGACTTCCTATAATCACATCGTCGGGTTGCAGCAGATGCGCCAGTGCCAGGCGGAAGGCTATCCTTCGTGTTCGGCTTTTCGGTCTCTACCGTTTTCGAATCCGATGCGGTAGCCAGGACCGGCCGCTTGAATTTACCGAAGCGCGGCGAGAAGAACCTGGACGGCCACGCGGTGTGTGCCGTGGGTTATGACGACCGGGAGAAACGCCTGCTGGTGCGCGACTCCTGGGGCGCGGACTGGGGCATGCAGGGTTATTTCACCATGCCCTACGACTACGCGGACAACGCCAGCCCGGCGGATGATATCTAGACGCTGCGAGCGTTTGAGAACAGTTGAAGCGGCAGGGATTCCGCCGCTCTCAAGGCGGGCTGGTTTTCCGGCGCTGCGCCTGAAACTGCTCCCAGCCGGGATTTTCCGAGCGCAGCAGATGCATGAGATTGTCGTGTATGCGGCGGCGGAAGCCGGCATCCGGCTTCGTTGGTTGGCCCAGCAGCGCGACGTTGGTCACGCGCCGTGACAGTGTTAGTGGCACCGGCTGCGGCGGCAGTACGTAGTCGTCGGTGCGGTTGGCGGTGCCCTGGTTGTTGGTCTGCACGAAGAACGGCACGAATGTCTGGCCGATGATGGCCAGCGACTGGTAGTCGCCCAGGAACAGACCTTCCGCATCGGGTGCCAGATCCAGGTCGAAAGGTCCGGAGATGTGCTGCTCGCTCCAGTGCACGCCGTCCGTAGAGGATGTGAACCAGTAATCGGTGATCAGCTGGCTCGGATTGCTGGTGTTGTTCCTGAAATCGAAATAGCTCACGCCGATGGTGCCATCGTTGAGTACCGCGACACTGGGCGTGAAAGCCGGCACCGACGACACCGAGTTGATCTCCACCGGCATGGACCAAGTCTGGCCATCATCCGCTGATTGGGACAGGGCGATGCCATCGCGCTGGCCGTTGCTGAAGCGCCCGTCCTGCCATACCAGCACCAGTTTGTTGCCGGGTCCTGCCGCCATCTGCGGCAGGCCGGCGCCGGCGCGCACGGTCGCGCCGGTATTGGGATCCCGGGTACCAACGGACAGATCCTGGGCCACAGTCACAGGCGCAGACCAGGTGGCGCCGTTATCGGTCGAAGTGATGACCTTGAGCGTCGCGCTGGCATTGTTGGTATTGGTGCCGTCGATCTCCTCGAATACGTCCACGAGGGTACCGTCTGCCAGCCCCACGATCTCGTTGCTGATCGTCTGGTTGTTGATGCCCGGATCGTAGATGGGTACGGCCGTCTGCCAGGATGCACCCGCGTCGGTGGTGCGCGCGAAATATGCCGGACGCTGGC
>JAJYBN010000031.1 GCA_021779005.1 Pseudomonadota bacterium | reverse complement strand
AGGATTCCATCGTGGTGGTCTCGGGCCTGTCCATGGGCATGGCCTGCGCCACCTTCCTGCAGAATCCCTACGCTGCCTGGAGCTCATTCCTGGCCGCCATGTTCTATTTCGTGATCGCTTTCTTCCTGGCGTTCATCTGCTTCGCACCGTTCTATACCGATCTCAACGGTTTCAAGAGCCGCATCGCATTCATCTTCGTCGGCGCGGGGTTCCTGTCGCTGGCGGTGTATTTCCCGTACTTCATCAGCCAGTTATCCTGGCTGGCCAGGTGGATGTATCCTGCAAGTCTGCCGTAATATTCCAACTAACCGTCGGTAATCAAAGTTATCGGCATCAATCATTTCGAACCGGACTTGACGGTGATGATACAGGCGACAGCTTGCGGATAGTGCCGCTCAGGGATGAAACGCAGTGTATTTGCGTCCCAGTGATAGGTCTCGGCCGTCAGTGGAGTAGTGGTGTTTGGGATCGGAGACTGGCTACCGTCTTTCCGGTAGGCATATTCCTGGAGCAGGCCGGAGAGCCGGATGGTCTGCCCATCCTCGCTGAATGTGACAGCGTAGTTGTGCGTGATGAACGCACGCGCCGAGACTTTGGATTTACCGACGTTCATGCCCTGCTTGTAGGCATGACTCCACAGGGAAAGGAGTTTGCCGTCATTCACTGCGACGATGTCGGCGGAGTCGTGCACGCAGTCGCTGGTTTCCTTGTCCACGTATATGAACATCACCGTCTGCCCCAGCACCGGCAACACTGGGCCGGCCATGATCTTGCCGACCGCCCCCACTGAGACGGCCGCCAGGGGCCGGCCTTCACAGTCGGCTGCGAACAGTGCGCCCCATTCCGGGTATAGCCAAGCCAGTCCGATCCAGTTTATGCGTGGCTGCCCGGTCTGGAATACCTCAATGGGGTGGTAGATCAGGGAATCCTGGGTGCTGTAGCGCAGCGGTTTACCCGGATGGGCGGCGTTGTACCATTTGATTAGAGTCTGCGGCCGGGGCGTGTGGCAATTTTCTGCCGCCTGGATACGCACACTGGAACAGCCAAACCCCAGCAATGCCACCAGGCTTATGCCGAAGATCCATGCTTTATGCGTAATCACAGCACCTGATCCTGTGCTCTCAGTTACTCGGTCAGCCGACGGTAGGCTTCGCGGTACTTCTCCGCGGTCTTGGCGATGACCTCTGCCGGCAGATGCGGAGCCGGCGGTTTCTTGGGCCAGTCCAGGGTCTCCAGATAGTCGCGCACGTACTGCTTGTCAAAGGATGGCGGACTGACGCCGGGCTGGTAGCTTTCAGCGGGCCAGAAGCGGGATGAATCGGGCGTCAAGGCTTCATCGATGAGTATCACTTGGCCATCGTCGTCCAGACCGAATTCGAATTTGGTGTCGGCGATGATGATGCCGCGCTTGAGCGCGAACTTGGCAGCATAACCATATAGTTGCAGGCTCTTCTCACGGACTTTTTCCGCCAACGGCCTTCCGAGCAGTCGTGTAGTCTCCTCGAAGGAGATATTTTCGTCGTGTTGGCCCTTGGGTGCCTTGGTGGCGGGCGTGAAGATCGGTTCCGGGAGCTTGTCTGCCAGTTTGAGTCCCTGCGGCAACACCATGCCGCAGAGTGTGCCGGTCTTCTGATAATCCTTCCAGCCCGAGCCGATCAGATAGCCACGCACCACCGCCTCGATGGGCAGGGCTTTGAGTTTGCGCACCAGCATGGCTCGATCCTTAAGTAGCGCCAACTCCGCCGGATTCTGGATGAAATCAGCGAGTGCGAGTGTGGTCAGCTGGTTCGGAACGATGTGTTGCGTGCGCCCGAACCAGAAGTGCGAGATGCCTGTGAGCACTGCACCCTTGCCGGGGATAGGGTCCGGCAGCACCACATCGAAGGCCGAAAGCCGGTCGCTGGTGACTATCAGCAGGTGCTCGGCGCCGGCCGCGTAGATGTCGCGCACCTTGCCGCGATGCACGAGCGGCAGGCTCTTGAGATGGGTTTCGAAGACTGGAGAGAGTTGGTTCGGCATCATTGGGCCTGTAGAGTAATGCGCAAATATGGCTATCTTGGAGAAAGTTATTTAGCAGTACAAGGTTTGTCTGCGGCTATACTCTCAATGAGTACCCGTGTTTAGGGATCAGTGGATTGCGCCGCTTTGGCAGGTGGAGATGTGCATGTGGTATTATGCGGTGAAGGTTGTAATTTCAGCCGCCCTGGTAGTGTTGGTTTCGGAGATCGCTAAGCGTAGTTCCTTGGTGGGAGCAGCGCTCGCTTCTTTACCATTAGTGTCACTGCTGGCATTCGTGTGGTTGTATTACGAAACTGGCGACGTCAGGAAAATCAGCCGGCTGTCACTGGATATTTTCTGGCTGGTGATTCCTTCGCTACTGTTGTTTCTGATGCTGCCATGGTTATTGCGACGGGGTCTCACCTTCTGGCCCAGCCTCCTGTTGGCCTGCACGGCAACGACGATGGCCTACGGGGTAACGTTGGCAATGGTACGTCAGTTATTTGCCTAATATCAGTACGCGATCACGCCTCCCTCATACGCTATGGCCAGGCTCGTAAAACAGCTACTAGTATTCTTAAGTCGGCTTTGAAATCAATCCGGTTATGCGGGTTTAGTGTGCGACAGCGGTGGAATTGCGCAAACAGATTAATGCGTTGAGTTGACTTGTGGATTAATGGCCCCAATAATCCTTGTACATGACTAAGTCTAGTGAAGTTTTCTTGAATTACAGAGGTCACTTGCGCAATAGCACCGCATGGATTGCCATGGGTGCATGGGTCATGACGATGTTATTCTGTCCGCTAGCTGCTGCGGTAGCAAATCCATCAACGGATTATGGCATTCATCATCTGTATCAAGACGTAGCATCCCTTGAACTGGGCTTCGATTCCTGTTGCCAGTTGCTTGGGCACACAAACACGGTCACCACGTCCTTTACTGGTGTGAAGGCAGCAATAGTGCCGTCACCAACATCATCTGCGATAGGAACGCCAGCTTCAGTATTCGCCGTTTCGCGTGATCGCATGCTCAGATCTACTCTGTCATCCGATAATCCACCTCCAATTAAATATCAACGTTTCGCCACTTTCTGGTCCCACGCCCCGCCTACAAACCTAGGTTGATAGTCAACATTGTGCGCTTGTAGTTGACACGAGCATATCAACGTTGTCTCGCTTCTATTCTCAGACCCAATTTTATTTCCACGCGCATTTTCAGTGCGGCGTGGTGTAACCAGCCACACATGGGGAAACTATGAAAACCCAAACAATTATTATCACTGCGTATGCCATATTGAGTACGGTTACTGCCATACCGGTGCTTGCCTCCGACGGGCATGCGGCAGTGTTTCCATTCGGCCACTCGGGCGAGGCACGCAACGTGAATCGCGTGATCGCAGTCAAGGCCGACGACATCTTTTTTAATCCTAATTCGATCACCGTGAAAGCGGGTGAGACGGTCAAATTCATTGTGACCAACACCGGCCGGCTACCTCACGAATTCGTGCTGGGTGACAAGGCCGAGCAGGCGCAGCACGAAAAGCAGATGCAAGCCATGCAGAATATGCCCATGCAGGGCAAGGGTGGCATCTCCATGCCGGGGATGGGCAATGATCCGAATGGCATATTTATTGCCCCGGGTGAAACCAAGACGCTAGTTTGGACGTTTACCCGTCCGGGTACCGTTGAGTATGCCTGTCATGAGCCCGGCCATTACGCGGCCGGCATGGTCGGCAGGATCACCATCCAGCGGGAACGGCGCAAATGAGGCCGAGGGAGCTTGCTATGAAGTCAGAACGCGATAACGAGATCCCGGACGAGTTGTTGGACCGCTCACGCCGAATGTTCGTACAGGGCGCGGCCCTCGGTGGTGTGCTGTTGGGGTTGGGACTGTGGGAACGTCCGGTGTGGGCGCTCAAGAGTCCTGATTCACGCGAGCTTACGGCGCTCACCGGTACGGAGTTTCATCTGGCGATCGGCCCCACGCCGGTGAATTTCACCGGTTGTAACCGCATCGCTACCACGGTAAATGGCACAGTACCGGCGCCGGTGCTGCACTGGCGGGAAGGTGACACGGTGACGCTGCATGTACATAACCGGTTGCCCACACCGTCCTCGATCCACTGGCACGGAATTTTGCTGCCAGCGGACATGGACGGCGTGCCGGGCATCAGTTTTCCCGGTATCGCGCCGGGCGAGACCTTTACTTACCGTTTTACGGTCAAGCAGAGTGGCACCTATTGGTACCACAGCCACACGGGTTTCCAAGAACAGACCGGACTGTACGGACCGTTAGTCATACAGCCGCGTACGCCGGAACCATTCAGTTATGAGCGGGATTATGTGGTGATGCTTTCGGATTGGACAGATGAAAACCCGCTCACAGTATTCGCGAACCTGAAGAAGCAGAGCGACTACTACAACTTCCGCCAGCAGACAGTGCCGGGTTTCTTGCGTGAAGCCATGCACCGGGGTTTCTGGAAGACGCTGGATGAGCGGCTCTTGTGGGGCAAAATGCGCATGAGCCCCACGGATCTTTCTGATGTCAGCGCCTATACCTATACGTATCTCATGAACGGTAATCCGCCAGCTGCAGATTGGAATGCACTATTCAGCCGCGGTGAACGTGTGCGGCTGCGGTTTATCAACGGCTCCGCCATGACCTACTTCGATGTACGCATCCCGGGACTCAAGATGAGGGTGGTGGCGGCGGACGGCCAGAATATCGAGCCCGTGACAGTGGATGAATTCCGCATTGCAGTGGCTGAGACCTACGATGTGATCGTGGAGCCCAGTACGGATCAAGCCTACTGCATCTTCGCCCAATCCATGGACCGTACCGGCTATGCCCGCGGTACGCTTACGCCGGACGTCAGCTTGAGTGCGCCGGTGCCGCCCATGGATCCACGCCCGGTACTCACCATGGCCGCCATGGGTATGGGTGACATGGGCGCTCACGGCGAATACGACATGTCCATGCCCGGCATGCAGGGCGAGAAGAAAAAGTTGCCCAGCACCGACATGGGCAACATGCACGCCATGCCCGATATGGACATGAGCAATACGGTCTCCATGTCAGGGATGGATATGAGCGCGATGCGTAAACCATCTGTCCCGGTGGAAGAGCATGCCATCAAAAGAGGGCCTGAGGTGGACAACGTGGCAAGGATGCCGATGGAGCGTCTCGACGACCCCGGTGTCGGGTTGCGGAACAATGGCCGACGGGTACTCACCTACGCGGACTTGCATGATTTGACACCGTTCTACGATCGACGTGAGCCTGGTCGCGAGATCGTGCTGCATCTTACTGGCAACATGCGACGCTATATCTGGGGTTTTGACGGAGTCAAGTTTTCCGATGCCCATCCCATCCGCCTCAACTACGGCGAGCGGGTGCGCATCAAGCTCATCAACGACACTATGATGAACCACCCGATTCATCTGCACGGCATGTGGTCGGTGGTGGAAAATGGAGGCGGCAGTCTTCCCCGCAAACATACCGTGAACGTGCAACCTGGCACTTATTTGACCTACTTGGTTTCGGCGGATGCCAGGGGTGGTTGGGCCTACCACTGTCATCTGCTCTACCACATGGAAGCGGGCATGTTTCGCGAAGTCCGTGTGGAATAAGGAACCTCTGCCATGCGCCATACGTTCTTACTCTCCGCGTGTTACGGGCTGCTGCTAGCTTCTGCCGCCACCGCCCATGCCGGCGACAAAGTGCAGATGGAAGATAACGCGGTGTTCAGCCAAGTGCTGTTAAATCAGTTGGAAGACCGCTTCGGCGGCAATGGCAACACGCTCTATTGGGACGCCCAGGCCTGGGTCGGCGGCGACCTGACCAAGTTGTGGTTGAAAAGCGAGGGTAGCCGCAGCGGCGGCCGTACCAAGGACGCTGATGTCGAAGCCTTCTATGATCGTGCGGTTTCCGCCTTCTGGGATCTGCAGATGGGTGTGCGTCAAGATTTCGGCCAAGCGCCGGCGCGTAACTGGGTAGCTGTCGGTGTGGAGGGGCTGGCGCCGTACTTTGTGGACGCCGAGGCCACGGCCTACATCGGGCCAGGCGGACGCAGCGCCGTACGCGCCACGTTCGCGTACGAAACGCTGTTCACCCAGCGCCTGATTCTCACCCCGCGACTGGAGATCAACGCCTACGGCCGCGACGACCCGATGCGCCGTATCGGAGCTGGACTAAGCGATATCGAGTTTGGTCTCAGACTGCGATACGAGATGCGCCGTGAGTTCGCGCCTTATGTCGGTGTTGTATATGCGCGCAGCTACGGCGGGACTGCCGCATACCTGCGGCTCGCCGGCGAGAACCCGGAGGAAATCCGCTTGGTGGCAGGTCTACGGCTCTGGTTCTAGACCCATCAGTTTACTTCAAGAGGAGACAGGAACACATGCATGCACATAAGGTGACATTTGTTACTGTACGAGGGTGATCGTTGCGCGGTCTCCATCCTAATGCGTGAGCAGGAGCTATGAGTGCCCGAACCGAACGATGCGCAACAGATGACCATGGGCCTGTAACACCGGGCGCTACACTGAAATTTGCACCGACTGCCATCTTATTATCCCGACTTGGATTGCTCGGAGACGCGCGAAGGCGTGTACCCCGGGTCACGCTGACCGATCGAGCGATAAACCCGCATTGGAATGAATGCGATAATATTTCTCTACTTGTGGGCAGGCATTCATGAACTGGTGGGGCGCAATCGTCGGCGCGTTGTTGGGCTGGATGGTAGGCGGCCCCTGGGGTGCATTGCTGGGTGCATTTCTGGGTTATAGCCTGGCTGCCAATCGCGGACGCGTACACTGGGCGCACGCGGATGCAGGACGCGCGCAGGCGGCGTTCTTCAATACCACGTTTTCAGTGATGGGCTACATCGCCAAGGCCGACGGCCGGGTTTCGGAACATGAGATCCAAGCCGCGCGCGCCATCATGGCGCAGATGAACCTCACGGCGGAGCAGCAGCGCGCAGCCATCGAGCTCTTCAACCAGGGCAAGCAACCGGATTTCCAGCTGGACCAGGCTCTCATCCACTTCCGCGATGAATGCGGCGGCTATCCGGCGCTGCTGCGCATGTTTCTGCAGATCCAGCTGGCGGCGGCTTTTGCTGATGGCGTGCTGAATCCAGCGGAGCAAGCGATCTTCGCGCGCATCTGCGCGTTGTTGGGTATCCCGCCCATCGAACTGCGTCAGTACGAGGACTTCATACGCGCCCAGCAGACATTCGGCGGCGGACGTGCATCTGCTCGGGCTCAGCCCGACAAGCTGGCGGCCGCCTATCAGACGCTGGGCGTGCGGCCCACCAACAGTGACGATGAAATCAAGCGCGCCTATCGGCGGCTAATGAAAGAAAACCATCCGGACCGGCTGGTGTCCCGCGGGTTGCCTGCCGCGATGCTCAAGATTGCCCAAGAGAAAGCTCAGCAAATCAACATCGCCTATGACGCCATCAAGAACGCCAGAAACATGAAGTAAGCATTTGTACGATTTAATACGGCTCGGCAAACTTGGCTGTACTGGGATATCTTAATTTTTCCCATGGCTATTATTTTTAATGGGTATCCGGATTAGCGTGTGTTTTTTGCCGGGTTGCGACCGTCTCAAATATAGACTAAACTAACTGAACTTAGTCTATATGTGATGTGCCATGCACACGGTTAATATCCATGAAGCGAAAACCCAGCTTTCAAAGCTGGTGGACAAGGCTGTCAAGGGCGAGCCGTTCATTATCGCCAAGGCAGGCAAGCCTTTGGTGAGGGTCACCGCGCTGGAAAGCGGTACCCCCGCCCAACGGCTCGGGTTCCTGACCGGGGAAATTGCGGTGCCTGATGACTTTGATCAGATGGGCGCCAAGTCAATTCAAAAGCTGTTCGAGGGCGGCAAGTGAAGCTGCTGCTGGATACGCACGTCCTATTGTGGGCGGCCGGGCAGACCGAAAAACTGCCGTCAGGGGCGCGTAAACTGATCGAGAATCGGCGCAATGATTTGTTTTTTAGTGCCGCCAATCTGTGGGAAGTGGCGATCAAACACGATTTGGGACGGAAGGATTTCCGCGTGGACCCGAGATTATTGCGCCGTGGATTGCTGGACAATGGCTATGAGGAACTCCCCATTACAAGCGAGCACGTCGTGGCGGTAGTTGGTTTGCCGCCCATTCACAAGGATCCATTTGATCGTCTATTGGTGGCGCAGGCAATGGTTGAAGGCATTACCCTGCTCACTGTTGATCCGCAACTTGCAAAGTACCCGGGCCCGATTCGCCAAGTTTGAGTGTTTCAGAATTTCCATATCCCGAATGAACTGGAACAACACGCTAATCCGGATACCCTTTTTAATTTAAGGATCATGCGCTGTAAATCGCGGTATTCACTGCATTACCTAATCCGGCGCATGCGGTCGAAGGAACGAGACAATAACGGAGAAGAACAGGATTGAGCTTATCAGCAGAAGCGCAGCCAGTCCTAAAATATAAGTTGCTGATGGGTGGTGCAATGGGAAGCCGAGGGCGCACGAAAGAAAACTGGACGCGGCGAAAGCGGCAAGGCCGAAACTGATTACATTCCTTCGAGTGCTGTAGCCCGCATATCGCTTCATGCGCTTCGCACGCATGGCAATTCCTGGGAGGAAAACCGCCATCACCATCAGCGCCGAGACGCCAGCGATGCGCCATGCCGACGACTCTTCGAGTCCGAACAAGGTTGGAATAAACGGAACAAGCGCCAGCATGGCAGTACTCAGACTTACAATCAGCATGTTCGTCAGACGCCCGGCATCCACTTGCCGTTCCTTTGGATTGATATGCTCGCCCAAAGCGGTTCCGATACCCGCAAAGCCAGCGAATGCAACTGATAATTCAGATATTTGCAGTAGTAGTTCCGATTCGTTGAGTATTGACATGATTCTGACCCCTAGCCGATGAACAAAGCCGCCGCGCGGCATACTCAATCGAAGTACGAATAAGCACCCAGCATTGCTACCAGGATCACCGTTAATCCCAGGATCAGATTAATGAGCATGGTGATACGGATCTGACTCATGGCCTTGCGTGCTGTGTCCTCATCATTGACTTCGACGCTGTGGCGCAAGCGCCGGTAGGGCGCGAAGAACAGATGCGCATATAGCAACATCATCAGGATGCCGAGGGCCATCATCAGGTTCACGAAGGATGGTGACTGCCGGAATCCGCCGAAGGTGCTGAACAGCATGTAGAAACCGGTCGCCAAGAGCACCAGGATGGCGATCCACACCCAGGGG
>JAJYBN010000030.1 GCA_021779005.1 Pseudomonadota bacterium | reverse complement strand
GATTCTATGGAAGGCTCCGCTACCCGGACACCGACCAACCTGGTGCGCGTATCCGTGGGTGTGGAACATGCCGACGACCTGATCGCTGATCTGGGACAGGCGCTGGCTGCAGCCTAAGGCCCCACAATTCTTTGAAGGTAGATTCATGAATCATCGCATCGCGTACCTGTGGCTTGGCATGCTGCTGGTCTCGCCGGCATTGCTGGCCGATCCGGCAGCAGGCAGCGGGCCGTCTGCATCCAACGCCAGCGGCGTGACGCTCGAAAGGATCATGTCGAATCCGGACTGGATCGGGAATCCGCCGGAGCAGGCCTACTGGGGTTACGACAGCCGCCACATCTACTACTGGCAGAAACGTACCGACAGCACACTGCGGGATCTGTATGCAGTCAATGTGACCACGGATGTGGTGCACAAGGTGGCTGACAACGAGCTGGGGCGGGTGTCCGCGCCTGGCGACGCATACAATACCGAACATACCTTGAGGGTGTTCGTGCGGGACAACAATGTGTTCGTGCGTGCGCTCTCCAGTGGCGTGCTGCGGCAGCTGACCCGCGACACCACGCCCAAGACCGACCCCAGCTTCATGGCCGATGGTGTGCACGTGCAGTGGCACCAGGGCCATGACATCTATCTTTATGATCTGCGCAGCGGTTTGCTGTCGCTGGTGGCGGATGTGCGCCTCGAAGATGATCCCGCCAGGACCAAGCCGCCGCAGAATTATCTGCAGGCAGAACAGCCACGCCTGTTCGATTTCCTGAGCAAGCAGCAGGCCGATAACAACGCCACGCTCCAGCAGCAGGCAGCGCAGACCAGCAGCGACACCACACGGGTGCCTGTGCCCTGGTATCTGGGCGACAAGTTCAGTATCGCCCACAGCTCGCTTTCCCCGGATGGGCATTGGCTGGTGCTGGTGACCGAACCCAAGGACTATGACAAGGGCGCGCCCGGCATCATGCCCGAATGGATAACGGCTTCCGGTTATGTCGAGATGCTCAAGCGTCACACCTACGTGGGCCTGAATCCGCCTGCGCCCCAGAGTGTGCTGCTGCTAGATCTCAACACCCATGTGTCCTATCCGCTGGACCTGAGCCAGTTGCCGGGCATCAAGGACGACCCACTGGCTGAGCTGCGCAAATCTGCGGTGGAGTGGGATGTGCAGCACGGCATGGAACGCAAGACCGCTGAAGAATCGGTGCTGGCACCGGCAATCCGGCCAGTTTCGGTTTGGGGGCTGGCGTGGAGCGACAACGGCAAGCAGCTGGCGCTGGAGTTCCGCGCCAACGATAACAAGGACCGATGGATCGCCACGCTGGATTTCGGCAAGCAGACCCTGGTCACGCAGAACCAGCTCACGGACCCGGCCTGGATCAACTGGGATTTCCATGAGTTCGGCTGGCTGCACGATAACCACACCCTCTGGTATCTGTCCGAGGCCAGCGGTTACTCGCAGCTGTACGTGAAAGACGTTCGCGCTCAGGCTGCACGCCAGCTCGCCCGCGGCAGCTTCGAGATCTCCGATCCGCTGCTGACACACGATGACCGCTATTTCTACGCGGTGGCCAACCAGCAGGCGCCCGGCATCTATGAGATCTACCGCATCGATATCCACAAGGGCGTCATGCAGGCAGTCACCCATCTGGGTGGCGTGAACGGCCCGCAGCCTTCGGCACTGGAGGAGGGCGGTATGAGTTATGCACTATCGCCCGATGAAACCAAATTGTTGGTCTATCACTCGACGACCCTGCGTCCGCCGGAAGTCTATGTAGTCGAGGCGCGCCCTGCCGGCAAGGCCAAGCGCATCACACATACAGTGACCAGTGCTTTTACCACCATCCACTGGGTGAAACCTCAGATCGTGCAGGTGCCTTCGACGCATGTGAGGCAGTCTCTCTATGCACGCCTGTACGTGCCGCAGGATTACACTGAGAGGAAATCCTGGCCGGCAGTGGTGTTCATCCACGGCGCCGGCTATCTGCAGGATGCACACCAGGGCTGGTCATTTTATTTCCGCGAGATGATGTTCAGCACCTTCCTCACCCAGCATGGCTATCTGGTGCTGGACATGGATTATCGCGGCTCCAAAGGTTATGGCCGCGGCTGGCGTACAGCCATCTACCGCAACATGGGCCATCCGGAAGTGCAGGACATCGAGGACGGCACCCGCTGGCTGGAGAACGACTGGCACGTGGATGCCAGGCGTCTGGGTGTGTGGGGCGGTTCCTATGGCGGTTTCATGACCTACATGATGATGTTCCGCCGTCCGCAGCTGTTCGCTGCTGGCGCGGCCCTGCGCCCGGTGGGCGACTGGGCGGATTACAACGATTTCTATACCGGCAACATCCTCAACCGTCCGAGCGTCGATCCCAAGGCCTATTACGACAGTTCGCCCATCAATTATGCCGGGCAGTTACAGAACCATTTGTTGATCCTGCAAGGCATGCAGGACGACAATGTATTCTTCCTGGATACGGTGCACATGGTGCAGAAACTCATCGAGCTGCGTAATCCCAACTTCGACGTGATGTTCTATCCGACCGAACACCATGACTTCAAGGCGCCGTCTTCGTGGCTGGATGAATACCGGCGCATCTGGAGACTGTTCAACACCTACGTGAATCCGCTGGCTCCTGCTCCGGTAAAATGAACCGGTAGTGCTAACATGGAACCCGCTCAACGGCGGGGTCAGTTTTTTTGCGGAGCACACATGCAACCGCCCATCCTGGATGATCTCGATCGCTGCGTGCAGGCCATCATCGAGCGTATTGGCCCGCATCTGGTGGTCGGCACGCCGCTGGGCATCGGCAAACCCAATCCTCTGGTGAACGCCCTCTACCGGTGCGTGGCCGGCGATCCATCCCTGCATCTCACCCTCATGACGGCGCTATCGCTGGAGCGGCCGACGGGCAAGAGCGGTCTGGAACAGCGTTTCCTGAAACCGTTCGCAGAGCGGGTGTTCGGCGATTATCCGGAACTGGAGTACATGCGGGCGCTGCATTCCAACACCCTGCCCGCCAACATCGAGATCTCAGAGTTCTACTTCAAGTCCGGTGGCCTGTTGGGCAATGCCCACGCCCAGCAGCATTACGTCAGCAGCAACTACACGCACGTGGTGCGCGACATGCTGGCGGCGGGTATCAACGTGATCCTGCAGATGGTCGCCCGGCAGGAGCGCGACGGGCAGATCAGCTACAGCCTGTCCGGCAACCCGGACCTGACTCTCGATATCCAGCCGCTGATGCGCGAAGCTGAAAAAGCCGGCCGCCGGATCGCCATCGTCGGGCTGGTGAACAACCAGTTGCCGTTCATGCCCGGTGACGCCCAGGTGCCGCCGGAATTCTTCGACCTGCTGGTGGACAATCCCGCCTATGCGCATCACTTGTTCGGCGTGCCGGCCCTGGCCATCGATCCTGTGGAGCATATGATCGGCCTGCACGCCAGCACCCTCATCAAGGACGGCGGCACCTTACAGGTGGGCATCGGTTCCCTGGGTGATGCTTTCGTGTATGCCACGCAACTGCGGCATGCGGACAACAACCGTTACCGGCAGGTGATCGAAGCCCTCGGCATCCAGCAGAAATTCGGTGAGGCCATCACGCGGCTGGGCGGACTGGAAGCTTTCACTGCCGGACTGTACGCTGGCAGCGAGATGTTCAGTGACGGGTTGCTGCATCTGTATCGCAGCGGCATCCTCAAACGCCGCGTATACGACCACGAGCTGCTGCAGAAACTCCTAAACGAAGGCAAGATTTCAGAGAGTATCGGCGCGGAGACACTCACAGCATTGCTCGACGCCGGCGCCATCCACTCTCCCCTGAGTGCTGAAGACGCGGTGTTCCTGAAACACTATGGCATCCTGCATCCGGATGTCAGGTTCGACGACGGCAGCCTGGTCCTGCCGGACGGCATGCGCCTGCTGCCGGATCTGCAAGACCGCGCGATCCTCAATCGCATCGTGCATGACGGCCTGGGCGCAAAACTTGCGAACGGCGTGCTGCTGCACGGCGCCTTCTTTCTGGGTTCCAACTGGTTTTATCAGCAGTTGCGGGACATGCCGGAACCGGAGCGGCGCCTGTTCGCCATGACCGCAGTCTCCAAGGTCAACGAGATCTTCAGCGATGTGGAACTGGAGCAGCGCCAGCACCGGCACGCGCGCTTCCTCAACATCTGCATGAAGATGACGCTGCTGGGCGCGGCCGCTTCCGATACCCTGGCCAGCGGCCAGGTGGTGAGCGGGGTCGGTGGCCAGTACAACTTCGTGGCCATGGCGCACGCCTTGAGGCAGGGCCGCTCCATCATCATGCTCAAGAGTGTGCGCCGCTCACATGGCAGGCTGGAGTCGAACATCCTGTGGGATTACGCGCAATGCACCATCCCGCGCCACCTGCGCGACGTGGTGATCACCGAATACGGCATCGCCGACCTGCGCGGCAAGCAGGATTGGGAAGTGATCGCGGCGCTGCTCAACATCAGCGACTCGCGTTTCCAGGGGCAGCTACTCGAGGCAGCGAAGCGCGCCGGCAAGCTCATGCCTGACTATTGTATCCCGGAGGCCTTCCGCGAGAACCTGCCGGAAAAGTTGCAGGCGGGACTCAAGCCTTTCCGTAGCGCTGGCCTGTTTCCGGATTTTCCCTTCGGCCACGAATTCACGCCCGAGGAACTGGTGCTGGGCAAGGCCCTCACCCGTCTGA
This sequence comes from Pseudomonadota bacterium, assembly GCA_021779005.1. GTDB lineage: Bacteria > Pseudomonadota > Gammaproteobacteria > Natronospirales > REEB76 > REEB76. The sequence continues at coordinate 4,642 of JAJYBN010000030.1, read as the reverse complement.
AGGCCCACAGTGAGACTCTGGGCGGCAAGCTTGGCATCGGGCTGGCTTTGATGAAACCACAGAACCGGCGTTCAGCCGCGCCCTATCTCAAGCGCATGGGATTGGATAAACCTGTCACGCTCAAGGAAAGAGTACTGGCCAGACTGGTGACATCGGCATTGGCTACTGCTGGTGATAAATAGCCACGTATAAAACTGTGTAATCTCCGGTCAATTTCATTTTGCGCCCTACCATCGAAATCAGGATATTAAGGAACAAATCAGAGATCCCTGTATTAAATTTATGCAGTGGCGCACGCTGCGACTCATTGCCGATCGAAATACCATAATTGCCGAGATGGCCCATGCATTCTGACAGCATCATCCTCCGACCCGCCGCTGAACGCGGTCGCAGCCGCCGTGACTGGCTGGACAGCCGGCATACATTTTCGTTCGGTGAGTATCAGGATCCACGCTACATGGGCTTCGGTGTACTGCGGGTCATCAACGACGACCGGGTAGCGCCCGGCGGCGGGTTTGCGCCCCACAGCCACAACGACATGGACATCATCAGTTACGTGCTGGACGGCGCGTTGCAGCACAAGGACAGTCTGGGCACCGGTTCCGTGATCCGCCCCGGCGAGATCCAGCGCATGAGCGCCGGCACCGGCATCACTCACAGCGAGTACAACGCATCGCAGCAGAAGCCAGTGCATTTCCTGCAGATCTGGATCATCCCGCAGCAGCGTGGTCTGCCGCCCAGCTACGAACAGCGCAGCTTCAAACCGGAAGACCTAAACGGTCGCTGGCTCAAACTTGCGGCTGTTGAAAATAGCGGCGGCCTGGTAACCATCCATCAGGATCTGGTGCTCATGGCCGCGCGTGTCCTTAAAGAAACAGTCACCTATCAGTTGCCGCGCGGTCGCCGTGCCTGGCTGCATATAGCAAGCGGCAGCGTCAGCATCAACGGCAGACCATTGAATGAAGGCGATGGCGCTGCGCTCATGGGTCCGGCTACCATCAGCGCCAGCGGCGCGCCGCAAGGCGAAATGCTGTTATTCGACTTGCAATAATCAAGAATGAAAATCGTGGACTGGTTAGGCCGGACTGTGTGCCGATTAAAGCTTCAATTCCATTTCCCGCCGGCGCCTGCGACGCTGTATTTGCCGGCCCCCAGCAGTGCCACCGCCAGACCACATAGGCCGTAGAACAATTCCAGTTCGATGATCCAGCCGCCGGCCTGATTCAGGTGGAATATATTCGTCCCGTGGACCAGCAGCACGGCAACGACGAGTGTGAGGAAGATCAACAGACCACCGATGCGCGCATAGAAACCGAAGATCACCAGCAGCGGAGCCAGTACTTCACCCAGGTACACGGCATAACCGAGAAAGCCCGGAATGCCGTGCGCAGCCAGCATGTCGACCACCCCATGTGGACCGGCATATACCAGATGCAGGCCGTGCAGGAGAGTTAGCACACCCACCAGCAGTCGCAGTAGCAGTTTGCCCGCATCGTCCGTTATCCAGCTCATGGAATTCTCCGAGGGGGTTGGTACAACTATTAATTTAGCAGCTAGCGGGCTGCATTCCACGACTGACGAATGCCAAAGTGAATAAATTTTTCAGAGGTCTCAGTCAACGTCCCGGTAATTATAGTCATAGTGGTACTCATAGATTGCGTGCACGTCAACCGGCCCGATGACCATTATCTGTTTCCTGGTGAACGGACCGAAAGTTACGTTCATCTGGCGATTGCCGCAGGCCGGATTGGTATTGATGCAGTCCGTCAGATTGAAGTTAATAACTTGCATCGACCAGCTGCTGTTGTTTTGAATGTAAATGGCTTGTGCATTGCTTCCGCTGATGTTTTCAATCCAGGTGGACATTATGTTTGTAGTCGGCGTGGCATCCACACCGCTAGGCGGTTGGGGTGCCGAAGCCAGCGGAAATAGGCTGGCCAGAACCGGGTATTGTTTGTGCAGCCTGTCGGTGAAAGTCATGAAATTGAATTCGTGGTGCAGAACCGCCTCACTCGAAAGAGGGCTGCCGCTGGGTATCAGGTCACCTGTATAGGTGATACGGCCCGCGATGACTGTGAAACAACCCAGATCCTGTTTAGATTTGAATATCGTTTTCCAGTAACGGAAATGCATCAGGCAGTAACGGCCAGCCTTGACGGGTACCATGTAGAGCATAGGTCCGCCCTGAGTATCCGGAACTTCGAAACTTGAAGCACCTGGATCTTTTGCCACAAACGATATCTGGGTGATGCGGTTCGGCGCGTCCAGCACGATGGCGGCGATACCTTGGTCCGGCTGGAGTTGTATCGGTTTATCGGTCAGCTCACTGGTCGAAGCACAACCAGCCATGATCAGGGCGGCCAACACCGTCAATCCAAACCCAAGCTTGATGTTCATGTCCGCGCACTCCCGATTGCATGATGCGATGGAGATTGATAGTAGTACGTAACTTCTGAAATCTGCCACCCGGCACACATGGGCGTGGTGTATGGCGCAGATGCAGCCATGATCTTGGCACTCCACATTTTATTTTGAACCTGCTTGTAGCGTGTCCGCAACGCCGCCGCCAGCGGTTGGCCTGGCTAAAGCCGTATCCGCAGACCGGCTGCAACAGCAGCGCACGATAGGACTTGGCCATTTCAGCGTCCAGCCGCCGGGATATCTGTTAGGCTGGCGCCCAGAAACACGAGAAATCAGCATGCAGCAGGCTTTGGGGGCCAATAGAGAGACAGCGTCGCCCCACGCTACCCATGACTCGAGTCAAAAGCTCAAGTTCGGCCACGATGTTGGTTTCCAGTCAGAGCTGCGGAGCCGGGTCGAAAATTTCATCAAGCGTACCAGTCTGCGTCAACGTGACTGTCCACGGATGTACCTCAAGACCGCGATCATCCTCGCGGCCTTCGCATGTTCCTATGGGCTACTGGTGTTCGTCGCCCAAACTTGGTGGCAGACCCTGCCGCTCGCAGTCATCCTCGGGCTCGCCACCGCCGAGATCGGTTTCAACATCCAGCACGATGGTGGCCACAAAGCCTATTCCCGGCGCTTCTGGGTTAACAAGCTCATGGCCATGACCCTGGACATGGTGGGTGGCAGTTCTTACGTGTGGCGCTGGAAACACGTGGTGTTCCATCACACCTATGTGAACGTCAAAGGCCACGACACCGATATCGATCTCGGCATCTTCGGGCGGCTTAGCCCACAGCATCGGCGCCGTGCTTTTCACCGCTGGCAGCATTTTTACCTGTGGCCGTTGTACGGCGTGATGGTCATCAAGTGGCACTTCTACGACGACTTCCACGACGTCATCACCGGTCACATCGGCGAGAACCGTATCCCGCGGCCGCTCGGCTGGGAACTGGCGCTGTTCATCGGCGGCAAGCTCACGTTCCTGATGCTGGCATTCGGCATCCCATTTTTGTTCCATCCACTGTGGTCTGTGCTGCTGTTCTACGCTCTCGTCGCGGGGATCGTAGGCGTGGTCCTTAGTGTGGTATTCCAGTTGGCGCACACCGTCGAGCAAGCGGATTTCCCCTGTGTCGATACACACACCGGACGCATCGAGAACGCCTGGGCCGTGCATCAGGTGCAGAGCAGCGTGGACTTCGCCCGTAGCAATCGGCTGGTGTCATGGCTGGTGGGCGGCCTGAACTTCCAGATCGAACACCATCTGTTCCCCACCCTCAGTCATGTCAACTATCCGGCCATCTCTGCCATCGTCGAAAAAACCTGCCGCGAATTCGGCGTGCACTACACGGCGCATCCCACCCTGGGCGGAGCCGTGGCTTCGCACTTCCGCTGGCTGCGGCGCATGGCACTCTCCGATACTCCTGCATGACGGCAGCTAGTACTGCTCAAGTCTCGATTATTCATCTTGAGTAGCGCTTAATCCGTCTTTCGTCGGGCGGTATTCAAAGACTGAATACTGGAACTGCTGGATTCTGTCGGCCGGCGTGTGATGTGTTTCCTGGCGATGTGCTGTCAGATGGAATTTCGGACCCAGTTCGGCAGAAAGAGTTTCCGGCGAATAGCGCTGCACCGGCAGACCGCTGCAGCGTTCCGGGCCTTCCAACGCAAAGCTGGCGGTGATGGCGGTGCCACCGGGCGCCAAGGCCGCTTCCAGATTCTTGCGGTAGGCGGCGCGTTCCGTTGCGTCGGTGAGGAAGTGGAACACCGCCCGGTCATGCCAGAGGCGATATTGGCGCTCGGGATTCCAACGCGTGACATCGGCTACGATCCAGTGCGCCCGGCTGGCCAAATCGCCGAGACGCGACTGAGTTTTCTGCAGTGCATGCTCCGCGATATCCAGCACCGTGACGTCCGAAAAACCTTCCGCCAAGAGACAATCCACCAGCCGCGAAGCACCGCCGCCCACATCGATGAGCGCAGCGGTCTTTGGCAACCCCGCGGCATGGATCAGTTCCAGGGAGATTTCCGGCCGTGGCTGAAACCAGCTCAAGCTGTCTTCCGGCTTCTGCGAGTACACGTCTTCCCAGTGCTGTTTGTGATCCATCCGGCTCCCCGTCATTTTTGCAGCAACGTTGGTGTCCACGGCTGATGGACCTGTTTTTGCATTCTAGACCGAGTCATCCAGCGCCTGCGGTCATCGGGCCGATGGCGCCGGCATCGGAGCCTGGCATCGCCC
>JAJYBN010000029.1 GCA_021779005.1 Pseudomonadota bacterium | reverse complement strand
GCGGCGCGTGCTGCCATGCGTTCGCTGCAAGGCGAGTTTTCCACACACGTCCACCAGCTGGTGGAATCGCTCATCGCGCTGCGCATGTACGTGGAAGCCGCCATCGATTTCCCCGAAGAGGAGGTGGATTTCCTGAGTGACGGCAAGCTGGCGGAACGTTTCACCGGCATCCTTACACACTTCGAATCATTGAATACTGCCGCGGTCCAGGGCAGCCTGTTGCGAGAGGGCATGACCGTGGTCATCGCCGGTCGGCCGAACGCCGGCAAATCCAGTCTGTTGAACCGGCTGGCTGGCCATGACGCTGCCATAGTCACTGAAATTCCGGGCACCACCCGCGATCTGCTGCGGGAACAGATAGACCTGGACGGTCTGCCGCTGCATGTCATCGACACGGCCGGTCTGCGGGATAGCGGTGACGTGGTGGAGCAGGAAGGCGTGCGCCGCGCCTGGGATGCCATCCGCTCCGCCGACCGGGTGTTACTGGTGGTGGATGATGCCCAGGGATTTTCTGCTGAGGACACACGCTGTCTCGAACAGTTTCCGGTGAAGCTGCCGGTCACACTGGTCTATAACAAGATCGATCTAACGGGTCGCAGGCCGGAATCCAAGGAAAGTGGCGCATCCGTCTACGTGGCGCTGTCTGCCAAAACCGGTGAAGGTCTGGGGTTACTCAGAGAGCATCTGAAGACCGCGGCTGGTTATCACGACACCGTTGGCGGCACCTTCATGGCTCGCAGCCGGCACCTGCAGGCCTTGGAACGTGCGCGTGTACATCTGGATGAAGCGCAGCTGCAATTGCAAGCGCGCGCCGGCGAATTGCTGGCGGAAGAACTGCGGCTGGCGCAACTGTGTGTGAGCGAAATCACCGGCGAGTTCACCAGTGAGGATCTATTGACCAGGATATTCTCGAGTTTCTGTATCGGAAAATAAATTCGTGAGCCCATCCATTGTTTCCTAATGGATATTGGGATTGGTGTTGTACAACTGTTCCGATAACCGATTGGGCTGCGTGTTCCAGAGGGAATCTTTGAATACCGACGATGCTGCAGGCCGTAGGCGCGAGCGCTTTTCGTGATGCCAGTGCTTGTAATTGAAGGGACGATAGCCTCCATAGATCTGACTGACGGTTGAAATTTCCTCGGTCGAGTCGGAGCTGATCGCGGCCGCCTGGTCCTGGGACTCCTGCCAGGCCAGAATCTGGTTATATTGCTGCTGGTTCTCTTGGGCCACGATGCTCTGGTACCAGTGGTTGATGTCGGCGATCCATTCCTGGTTTTGGGTTTCCGTCTGCGCATCCACCGCCGGCAGTTCCGCCATCGTCATGCGTGTCACCGGCTGTTCAGGTTTGACCGGGGCTTTGTCGCTGTAATGCACCACGCCCTGGCTGTCCACCCATTTGTAGATCTGCTGGCCGTCCGCAACGACGGCTGCCGAAAACAAGCTTGCAGCAAGGACGATCAAAAATCTGATGCTGTGTCTGCCCACGATCATCGGCCCTAATTCCACCTTACATGAGTATAGACCCGGGGAAACCGGCATGATTTATATGAAAAACAGTTAATCCTCAGCCCAGAACCTTCTCGCGGCTGTACAGCCAGGCAGCCAGCCAGGCGAGCAGCAGGCCAAGTGTCAGCGTGGTGATGACGGATACCGCCACGAACGCGTAGTTGAGGGCAGCGCCCTTGATCACCGTTGTCACCAGTACATCCTGACTCAGGGCTGGCACCCACATCATCCATAGTGACGGCTCGGCCGGAAACATGATGAGCGAGAACACCGGGATCATGGGCAGGATGAAGATGAATGACAGCCAGGTCTGGGCTTCCTTGTAACTGCGGGTGAACGAAGCCACCACTGTCAGGAGCGCAGCGATCAGCAGGCAGAAGGGCACGGTCAGCAGGAATGCGGCCAGCGCCGTATGCCACCCGAAATCCACGACGATGTTGAGCTTGGTCGCCGGGATTAATCCCTGGCTCCATGCCAGCGCGACCACATCCAGGCCCAGCGAGACCGCTGAGAATAGCGTGACCGCCGCGAGCTTGCCGCAGATTAGCGTGCTGCGTGCAACCGAGGTGGTCAGCAGCGGTTCCAGCGAACCGCGTTCGCGTTCGCCGGCGGTCACATCGATGGCCAGATAAAACGCGCCGATGATGGCGGCGAACAGGAAGAAATACGGCACGAAACCCAGTATCAGGACCGCGCGGGATTGGGGCGTGGAAATGTCCACGGTCTCGATGGCCAGCGGCGCCCCAGCACTCGGATCCACACCTCGCGCCAGCAGTCGCAGCGCCGCGATCTCCTGGCTGTAACCCTGTAGCAGATCCCTGGTACGGTTTATATTTTTCTGTGCCGAATCCTTGGACTGGTCCATGACCAGTTGCACCACCGCGGGCTTTCCGGCAATGAAGGCGGTGGCGTAGTCCTTGGGTATGACCAGCACCACATCTGCCGATCCGTCCTTGACCGCCTGTTCGGGGTTGGCAGGCGCTGGTTGGATGTCAGTATTGTGCTGCTTGAGGTAATCCACCAGGTTGGGTGCATAACGTGCGCCCTGTACCGGCAACTTCAGCGGCTGGTCCATGTCCGCCAGCTGCTTGTTGATAATCACGTTCATCAGGCCCAAATACAGTAGCGGACCGAACAACGGACCGAACACCAGTACCGTCAGCAGGGTGCGCCGGTCGCGCAGGTTGTCGACCACCTCCTTGCGGAACACGATCCAGAGTTTGCGCATCATGGTGTCACTCCGGCTTCGCCCACGACTTTAACGAAGGCTTCCTCCAGATCGTTCTCGCCGGTCTGTTGGCGAATCTCGTCGGGCGTGCCGCGGGCCATGATGCGGCCGTGGGCGATGATGATGATGTCATCGCAGAGCGCCGCTATCTCCTGCATGACATGGCTGGAGAACAGCACGCAGTGGCCAGCATCGCGTATCCGGCGGATGATGGCGCGCAACGCGCGCGTGGCCATAACATCGAGTCCGTTGGTGGGCTCGTCCAACACCACGTTCCTGGGCCGGTGTACCAGCACCCGCGCCAGTGCCACTTTGATGCGCTGCCCCTGGGAAAAACCTTTGGCCGGTCGCTTGGCAAATTCCTGCATCTCCAGCAGTGTCACCAGTTCGTCGATGCGGCTGCTGAGGTCTGCACCTTCGAGGCCGTTCAATTCACCGTAATAACGGATGTTTTCGATGGCCGTGAGCCGCGGGTACAGACCGCTGGCGTGCGGCAGCACACCCAGCTGCATGCGCGCACCCAGGCTATCCGTGAGCACGTCGCTGTGGTCCACCAGCACGCTGCCGCTGTCGGGTTTCAGCACCGTTGAGATGATGCGCAGGGTGGTGGATTTGCCGGCGCCGTTGGGACCCAGCAGGCCGGTAATGCGGCCATCCGCAGCGGTGAAATCCACCGACTGCAGTGCCTGCACCGTGCCGAAATGTTTACTAATGTTGTGCACCGTGATCATGGCGTGGGTCCGGTGAACGATACGAAGAATGGAAACGGCCGGATGTCTTTGACGCAGGCGATATCCAAGCCGTTCACCGCGGCCCGCTGCACAAACTCGGCCATGAGTTTCGGCAGGCAGCCACGGAAGGCGTTGCCATGTCCTTGCCCAGGTACCACGATTGACAGACTATTGCCCAATGTTCGGGCGGCATGCGCGGCGTTGGAGGGCGGCGTGATGGGGTCGTCTTCGCCGGACAACAGCAGCACCGGTTTGTCGGAGACCACCGGTTGCTTGAAATCTTCCGGCATCACACCGCGCGGCCAGTACGTGCAGACTTCCACCAGCTGCGTGACTGGTGTTGCACCCACATAGGTTTCCGCCATTTCTTTCCGGGTAGCAGCATCGTTCTTGTAGAACGGCACATCCTCAGTGCACAGCACTGCGGCATTCATCCCCATGGCTATGCCGCCGTTGATCTGATTGGTGAAGAACAATGCGTTCGCCATCAGCGGCACATAATCGTGTTGCACGGCCGCCTGCTGGACCAGCAGCGGCACCAGTGCCGCAGTCTCGCTCGCATAACTCATGAAACGCACGGCACCGGCCACATCACTCCAGTGAAGTGTGCGTGTGAGTGGGGCGCCAGTGAGCGGGTCGCGCAGCTTGACGGTCTGGGGATGTTGCTCGAGTGTCTGTTGCAGGCGGCGCAGATTAACGCTCAGATCCGGGAATGCTTTGTGGCAGGCGGCATCCTGTGCGCAGCGCGCGAAGATACCTTCGAGTGCCTGCTGCGCATCCAGCGAGACGTCAGCGCCCACGTCCCAGTCCGCCGGCACCACGCCGTCCAGCACCACACTGCGCGTGTGTTGCGGAAATTCCCGCAGGTATTCCAGCGCCACCCGAGTGCCATAGGAAATACCGTAGAGATCGATGCTGTTATAACCGAGCGCCTGGCGCACCGCGTTCAGATCCTTGACCGCTTCACTGGTAGTATAGAAACGCGGGTCACCCGGCAATTGTTTGAGGCAGACTTGCACTTGGCGGGCGATTTCGTCAGGCGAAGGATTATTGTTGCTGTCCGGTGTAGACGGGCAGTTGAGCGGGTTGGACTGACCGGTGCCGCGCTGGTCGACCAATACGATGTCACGATTCTGCCGGATGCGTTCGAAGGCCGGGGCCTCCTCCAGATAAGCTTGCGTGGCGGCCTGGCCTGGACCGCCGGCGATGAAGAACAATGGATCCGGCGCCGGCTTACCGGCACGCGCCCGGAGCACCGCGATGTGCAATTGAATTTTCTTGCCATTGGGATCGGCACGATCTTCAGGCACCGTGAGGCTGGTGCATTTCGCCTGCATGTGCTGCGGCGAATCCGGCGCGCCGATCTGGCAGGGAATGTATATGGGCGCCGCGTGGGCACCGACAGAGATCACCAGCGTTATCAATGGAATGAGCTGGAGAACAAGTCTATTTGAACAGCAGAACTGGCCAGATTTCATTGAGCCGCATGATGCCCAGTACCTCTGAAACCGTCAATTTAAACAGCCTACATGGTCAGTAGCCTATAGTGCGCATAAAATAACCAGCTCTTTTTTTAGGTAGCGTGTGCTCTGAAGATGGATTACCCCCAGCATTTCGACGCGATCATAGTCGGTGGCGGCCATGCCGGCACCGAAGCGGCGCTGGCGGCTGCGCGTATGGGCTGCGCCACGCTGCTGCTAACCCATAACGTGGAAACCCTGGGGCAGATGAGCTGCAACCCGGCTATCGGCGGTATCGGCAAGGGCCATCTGGTCAAGGAGATTGATGCCCTGGGCGGAGCCATGGCGCAAGCCGCTGACCAGGCCGGCATCCAGTTCCGTATCCTGAACGCCAGCAAGGGTCCGGCGGTGCGCGCGACCCGCGCCCAGGCCGACCGCACGCTGTATAGAAAAGCCATCCGCAGTCTCATCGAGAACCAGCAAAACCTGACACTGTTCCAGCAGGCAGTGGACGACCTGCTGGTGGAAGGTGAACGCATCCTCGGCGTGGTCACCCAGATGGGACTCAAGTTCTTCGCACCCACGGTGGTGCTGACCGTCGGTACATTTCTGGGCGGGCGTATCCACATCGGTCTTGAGAATCATGCAGGCGGGCGCGCCGGCGATCCGCCCGCAAACCATCTTGCCAAACGCCTGCGGGAGCTGCCGTTCCGGGTCGGACGCCTCAAGACCGGCACACCACCACGTATCGATGGCCGCAGCATTGATTACACGCATCTGGCAGCGCAGGTTGGTGATGAGCCCACGCCAGTGTTCTCGTTCATGGGAGCACGCGCGCAGCATCCACGCCAGGTGGCCTGCCATATCACCCACACCAACGCGCGCACCCATGCGATCATCAAGTCGGGTCTGGACCGATCACCCATGTACACCGGCGTCATCGAGGGTGTCGGTCCGCGCTACTGCCCCTCGGTGGAAGACAAGGTCATGCGTTTCGCTGACAAGGCTTCGCATCAGATCTTCATCGAACCGGAAGGGCTCGATACCCATGAGGTCTATCCCAACGGCATCTCCACCAGCTTGCCCTTCGATGTGCAATATGCATTGGTGCGCTCCATCAGAGGTTTTGAGAATGCCCATATCACCCGGCCCGGTTACGCCATCGAGTATGACTACTTCGATCCGCGGGATTTGAAGTATTCGCTGGAAACCAAATTTATCAGCGGCCTGTATTTCGCCGGCCAGATAAACGGCACCACCGGATACGAAGAAGCCGCCGCCCAGGGACTGCTGGCGGGCATCAACGCCGCGCTCCAGGCGAAACAGCAGCAGCCCTGGTGGCCGGGGCGTGAGCAGGCGTATCTGGGCGTGCTGGTGGATGACCTCATCACCCGCGGTGCGCCCGAGCCCTATCGCATGTTCACCAGTCGTGCCGAACACCGCCTGATGCTGCGCGAGGACAATGCAGATCTGCGGTTGACCGAGATCGGCCACAGGCTCGGCCTGGTGGATGCGTCGCGCTGGGAAAAATTTGCAGAGAAACGCGCAGCCATCGAGGGGGAACACGCACGCCTGCAAGCGATCGTGGTACATCCCGAGGATGTTTCCGATAGCCAAGCTGCGGAACTGTTTGGCGCACCCCTGGCACGCGCCACCCCCGCCCTCGAGCTGCTGCGTCGTCCGGAGATGAGTCACCGTAATCTGGTGTCACTGGCGTGCGTCGGTGACGCCAGGGTCGCACCGGATGTAGCGGAACAGGTGGAGATCGGCGTGCGTTACGCCGGCTATATCGAGCGCCAGCAGCAGGAGGTCTTGCGTGCCCGCCGCCAGGAAGACACAGCTTTGCCGGCAGGTTTTGATTTCAGCCTGGTGGGTGGTCTGTCCAACGAAGTGCGCCAGAAACTGATTGCGGTCAAACCGCAGACACTCGGCCAGGCCGCGCGCATCCCGGGCATGACACCGGCGGCGATCTCGCTGCTGCAGGTGCATCTCAAGAAGCGGCAGGCAATGGTACGCAAGACTGCATGATCCCAGTGACCTGGCTTGTCGGCAGCGCATGAACCCGATCGAGTATTTTCTGAAATCCCTGGATTTCCTCGACTGGTGGCTGCTGGCCATCGTATTGGGAATCGCGGATGTATTCCTGCTGCGTGGCTGGCTGATGATTCCAGCGATCGCCGCCGGCCTCGTCGCGTTCGTGCTGATGCTGTTCCCGCAGATCGGCGGACTCTGGCAAGTGGGCGGATTCCTTATCATCACCATCATCGGCATTGTCATTCGCTGGGTGCGCAGCGCAAAATCCATCGTTTCGAAACCAACCGGTATTGCCGTTAACCAGGTACCCGCCATGCGCAGCTTTCATGATTTCGAGATTAAGACCATCGACGGCCAAACCAAATCACTCAAGGACTATAAAGGCCAAGCGGTGCTGGTGGTGAATGTGGCCAGCCAATGTGGGCTCACGCCCCAGTATGCCGGGCTGGAAAAACTCCAGGGTGAGTTCAAGGAGCGTGGCTTCACGGTGCTCGGTCTGCCCTGCAACCAGTTCGGCCAGCAGGAACCGGGCGATGAGGCCCAGATCAAGCAGTTCTGCAGCCTGAACTACGATGTGAGCTTCCCGCTCACCAGCAAGATCGAGGTCAATGGCAGTAGTGCGCATCCTTTATATATGTGGTTGAAGCAAGCAACGGGCGGCGCGGATATCCAGTGGAACTTCGAGAAGTTTCTCATCGGCAGGGACGGCCAGATCGTAAAACGCTATTCACCCAAGACCGCACCCGAAGATCCACAACTGCGCGCTGACGTGCAGGCTGCTTTATAGACTATCGTCACGCAACCGCATCGATTGCAGTTACGCTTACCGGCAGCAAAAACAGCGGTTTTCTTGTTCGGATCCCACCGCCCGCGTAGCATACGCAACCCGTTTTGCAGGTGAATCATGCCCGCAGTTTCAGACCGCTTCGCCCAGACCGCGCCCAAGGTGGGCTTCGTGAGCCTTGGCTGCCCCAAGGCCATGGTGGATTCCGAGCGCATCCTCACGCAGTTGCGCGTCGAAGGGTATGCGGTGGTGGGCGGTTACCGAGAAGCCGACCTGGTGGTGGTCAACACCTGCGGCTTCATCGAGGCCGCACAGCAGGAATCCCTCGAGGCTATCGGCGAAGCGCTGGCCGAGAACGGCAAGGTTATCGTCACCGGCTGCCTGGGGAAACGCGCAGCCCTGATTCGCGAACATCATCCACAGGTGCTCGCCATTACCGGACCCCACGACTATGCAGCGGTGATGCGTGCGGTGCACGCACAGCTGGCGCCGCCGGCGCACAATCCCTATACAGATCTAATCCCAGCGAGCGGCATCAAGCTCACACCGCGCCATTATGCCTATCTGAAGATTTCCGAAGGCTGCAACCATAAATGCAGTTTCTGCATCATTCCCAAGTTGCGCGGCAAGCTGGTCAGTCGCCCCATCGGCGAAGTGCTGCGTGAAGCGGAGAGGCTGGTGAAGGATGGCGTCAGGGAATTACTGGTGGTGGCCCAGGATACCTCCGCCTACGGCGTGGACATAAAATATAAAGGTTCAGACTGGCGCGGGAACGACTACCGCACCCACATGACAGACCTGTGCCAAGCCCTCGGTGAATTAAGTGTGTGGGTGCGGTTGCATTACGTCTATCCGTATCCGCACGTGCGTGAAGTGATACCGTTGATGGCGGCCGGCAAGCTGTTGCCGTATCTGGATATCCCCTTGCAGCACGCCAGCCCCAGGATGCTCAAGGCCATGCGCCGGCCGGCCGCCGGCGAACAGGCCCTGCAACGCATCCGCGAATGGCGTGCCGTCTGTCCTGATCTCACCATCCGTTCGACGTTCATCGTCGGCTTCCCTGGCGAAACCGCAGCAGATTTCGCCGAGCTGCTGGCGTTCATCAAAGAAGCGCAACTCGACCGGGTCGGTTGTTTCAGTTATTCACCGGTCGACGGCGCCGACGCCAATGCGCTGCCGGACTGGGTGCCGGCAGAACTGGCCGAGGAGCGCCGCCGGATGTTCATGGAGACTCAGGCTGGGATCAGCGCTGCGCGTCTGCAGCGTTTGGTGGGACGTGAACTGACGGTACTGGTGGACAGTGTCACAGGCGATGGGGTGGTAGCGCGCAGCTTTGCCGATGCTCCGGAGATCGACGGCGTGGTGCGGGTACGCACCACTGAACGGTTGATTCCTGGACAGTTTGTAAAAGTGCGTATCACACAGGCGGATCATTACGATCTTGCTGCGGTAACATAAGCCCACAAACCGACCCGAAGCTATCGGGGTATTAGGCGACCACATGGCACCGGAAGTTGGCAAAGAGCAGGGGCGGAATGCCCAGCAGGCGGCGTTACATACCGCGCACTCGGCAGCCCCCCAGGGCCAGAAGTTCGCACCCCTGGCGCTGGCGGTGCTCGGCGTCGTGTACGGCGACATCGGCACCAGCCCGATATATGCGCTGCGCGAATGTTTCGCCGGCGCCGATCCCATGCCGGTCACCCAAGCGAACG
>JAJYBN010000028.1:2224-9606 GCA_021779005.1 Pseudomonadota bacterium | reverse complement strand
CAGGCAGAGTGTCCGGCATGAGTTCTACCTGCTGGTAACGGCCGGTCACTTTGTGGATACCCAGTTTCTTGAGATGGCGGGACAGGGTCGGCTGGGTGACCGCATGGCCCGCGTGATTTAGCAGGTCCAGGAAGACCGACTGATCGGTTATTTCCCGCTGTTCCACCAGTTGCAGGATGGCTTCATCGAGCGTCATTTTTTTCCGATCCTGGGATGCGCATGCGACCAACACTTCCGGCTAGGGTCTGAATAAATCATCGGTAACGCTTGCATTATTCCGCATTTGTTTGTATATATCTGCATTATATACGAACTCTTGCCATATTATTCATTCATGCACGCATATTTTTCAGGGAGAACCCGGTGAAAACCGCTGTTTCGCCGTTGCTTCCCACCTATACGCCATACCCATTTCTGCTGGTTTCAGGGCAGGGTGAGCGGGTTTGCGACGACCGGGGCAGGACCTACCTGGACTTCTACGGCGGTCATTGCGTGGCCAGTACGGGTCATTGTCACCCGGCGGTGGCGGCCGCCATCGCCGATCAGGCACGCAAGCTGATTTTTTATTCAGCCGCCGCACAGCTGCCGGTGCGCGACCGGGCTGCACAAGCATTGGTGGAATTCGCTGGCGCCGGGATGGCCTCGGTATTCTTCTGCAACTCCGGTGCCGAGGCCAACGAGAGCGCTCTCAAGGTCGCGATCAAACTCACCGGGCGTAAACACCTGGTCGCGTTTCAGGGTGCTTTTCACGGCCGCTCGCTGCTGGCGTTGTCGGTCACCGATTCGCCGGCCTTGAGGAAGGATTATGAAGCGCTATTGGCGCCCACCCGATTTCTGCCGTTCGCGGACTCGGCGGCACTCGATGCTGCTGATTTCTCGCAGGCAGCGGCAGTGATCGTGGAGCCTATTCAGTCCATGGCGGGGGTGAAGACCGCGAGCGCTAGATGGTTTGCTGCGCTGCGGGAGAAATGCACACGCGCCGGTACCCTGCTGATATTCGATGAGGTGCAGTCCGGAATTGGGCGCGTCGGCGCGCCCTTCGCGGCACAGCTTTACGGTGTGGCGCCCGATCTCATCACCTGCGCCAAAGGTATGGCCTCGGGCGTGCCCATGGGCGGCATGCTCATGAACTCTGCGCTGGCTTCTGCTCTCAAACCCGGCGATCTGGGCAGCACCTTCGGCGGTGGTCCGCTGGCTTGCGCTGCCCTGATTGCGACACTAAAGGTGATCGTCGAGGAGAAACTGGTGGAGCGCGCCAGCAACCTTGCGAAACATATACGCAGCCGTCTTGCTGATGGAGTCGTCCAAAAGGTGCGCGGCGCGGGTCTGTTGCTGGGACTGGAGGCGGGTACACAGGCCAAGGCACTGAAAACCCATCTGCTGAATCAGCATATCCTGGTGGGCGGTTCCGACGATCCAAACGTGCTGCGTCTCATGCCACCGCTGACTGTCGCTGACCAGGCAGTGGAGAAATTATTGGCTTGCATTGCGGATTTCCAGGCCGAAGGCGTAGCGGCATGAAGCATTTCACCCGCATCGCCGACCTGGGCGTAGCCGGCACCGCGAATGTTCTGGACGAAGTGCTGGCCTGGAAGAGACAGGCGCCCGGTGCGCATCTGGCCCACAAGATTCTTGGTATGGTGTTCTTCAATCCCTCGCTACGTACGCGGGCTTCATTCGAAGCCGCCATGTTGCGCGGCGGTGGGCATGCCATCGTGCTGGAAGTGGGCAGCGGTGTGTGGAAACTGGAAGACCGCTCCGGCGTGGTGATGGATGGCGACCGGCCGGAACATATCCGCGAAGCCATCCCGGTACTGGGCCGTTATGTGGATGCATTGGCAGTGCGTACGTTTGGCGCGCTCCTGGATGATGATGCGGATGTATCCGATCCGGTCATGAGCGCCTTCCGCGAACTGGCGGGTGCGCCGGTCATCAGCATGGAATCGGCACGCGAGCACCCCTGCCAGGGGCTGGCCGATCTGCTCACCGTGCGTGAACGCTTCGGCGCCACCCAAAAATTGCCGGTGACGCTCACCTGGGCGCCGCATATCAAGCCGTTGCCCAAAGCCGTGCCGCACTCTTTTCTGCTCACAGCCGCAGCGGCCGGTTGTGAAGTGCGTGTGGCGCATCCGCCGGGCTTCGACTTGCATCCTGCGGTGCTGGCTGAAGCGCAAGACTATGCACGGCATAGCGGTGGTTCGGTGGCGGTGAGTACGGATCAGCAGCAAGCGGTCAGCGGCAGTCAGGTCATCTATGCGAAGGCCTGGGGCCCGGCGACCAAGCAGGTGCAGCCAGATGCAGCGCCAGCGCGCATCGCCACCTACAGGGACTGGATGATCACCAATAAGATTTTATCTAGCGCCAGCCGCGACGCGATTTTCCTGCATTGCCTGCCGGTGCGGCGCAATGTGGAAGTGGCCGATGAAGTGCTGGATGGCATCCAAAGCCGCGTGATCGATGAGGCCGAGAACCGTTTCCATGTACAGCGGGTGCTTTTGCATCGGCTGTTGAACTGATGAGGGAGATCGAACATGTCCATGTCACCTGACAGCTATGCATCGCTGCGTTCCGCCGCCCAGTACGTGCGCGCTTTTCGCGGCAAGATCTTTGTGTTCAAGCTGGGAGGGGAGGTGCTGGAGAATGCTGCCACGCGCCGCGCCGTATGCGAAGAACTCAATGTATTGTGGAGCTTCTCCATCAAACTGGTGATCGTACACGGTGGCGGTAGCGGCCTGGACGCCCTGTGTGAATCGCTGGATCTGCCGGTGGAGAAGATCGCGGGCCGGCGCGTGACCACCAAGCAGGTGCTGGAGGCCGCCAAGATGGTGTTGGCCGGTTCGGTACATACCGATCTGCTGGCGGACCTGCGCGCCGCGGGCTTGCCGGTAAGCGGTGTCAGCGGCGTGGATGGCGAAATCCTCTCCGCACACAAGCGTCAACCGGTGCAGATCAAGAATGATGCCGGCCAGATCGAGTTCGTGGATTTCGGCCTGGTGGGCGACATTGACCGGGTGAATCCGGCGCTGCTCACGCATCTCTTGGATGGCGGCTACGTGCCGGTGATCACGCCATTGTCGGCCAATGACAAGGGCGAGGTGTTCAATACCAACGCCGATACTGTGGCCGCCGAGATCGCGGTGGCCCTCAAAGCGGAGAAACTGTTCTTCCTGCTCAAGGTGCCAGGACTGCTGGAGGACCTGGCACGGCCCTCGAGCCTGGTGCCCTATACGACACTGGCGGGCACGGAGCTCTTGGAGAAAAGCGGCAAGGTGAGTGGCGGCATGCGGCCCAAGCTGGCTGCGGTGCGCCGCGCCCTCAGTGGCGGTGTGCATAGTTCGCATCTGGTGAGCGGCATCCAGCCGGACGCGGTGCTCACGGAAGTATTCACCAACCAGGGCAGCGGCACCATGATCGTGGCGCGCGAGAACGGCAGTAAAGAGCAGGCTGCATGAACGACGCAAACGGCCCACCGCGTCTCTGGGATAAAGGCCTGCCGCTGGATGCAGCCATGCATCGCTTCAGTGTCGGCGATGATCCCGAACTGGACAGACGCCTGTTGCCCTTCGATGCGCTGGGTAGCGCCGCGCATGCGCGCATGCTGGCGCATAGCCATCTGATGCCGGCGAAAGATTCGCAGGCGCTGGTGGATGCCCTGGCCGGCATCGCGGCTCGTGCACGCCGCGGTGAACTCGGCATTGACCCGGCTCAGGAGGACTGCCACACCGCCATCGAGCAGTTGCTCACGCAATGTGTGGGTGATGCGGGCAAAAGCATCCATCTGGGCCGCTCGCGCAATGACCAGGTGATCCTGGCATTGCGCCTGTATATGCGCGAGGCTTTGCTGGGTATCACGGCGCAGACTGCACAGCTTGCCGAGGAGTTCCTCAAGTTTGCCCACGCCCATGCGGATCAGGTCATGCCGGGTTACACGCATTTGCGCCGCGCCATGCCCTCCAGCTTCGCTATGTGGGCAGGCGCGTTCGCAGCGGGACTGGGTGAGGAACTACGGGCACTGCAGGCGGTGTATGCGCGCCTGGACCGCTGCCCGCTGGGTGCGGCTGCCGGTTTTGGTGTGCCGTTGCCTCTCGATCGGGAATATCTCGCCGGGCTGCTGGGATTTTCCGGCGTGCAGATCAGCCCCACCGATGTGATGAACTCCCGTGGCCGTCATGAGCTGGCGCTGGTGAATGCGCTCGCATCCATCGGCCTGGTGCTGGAAAAGTTCCTGTGGGACGTGGCGCTGTATTCGATGCCAGAGTTCGGATTCCTGGGCTTGCCGGATGCATTCACCACCGGTTCGTCCATCATGCCCCAGAAACGCAACCCGGACGTGGTGGAACTGGCACGCGCCCGCTGCCGCGAGCTGCGCGGTCATGCAGTGATGCTCCAGGAACTGGCCGGCGGCCTGCCGTCCAGTTACCACCGCGACTTCCAGCTGTCGAAAAAGCCACTGTTCGCGGCGCTGGATACGGCGCATGAGTTACTGGCAGTGCTCGCGCGGCTGGTGCCGGGCCTCAAAGTGGATGCTGGACGCGCACGCGACGCCTGCAGCGATGAACTGTATGCCGCCCATGAAGCTAACCGTTTGGCGCAGCAGGGCGTGCCGTTCCGCGATGCCTATCAGCGGGTCGCGCAGCAGTTGCAGGATGGGACATTCAAGCCGGACCGCACCGCACTCAAATCCAACCATGTAGGTGGGTTGGGCAACCTGGGGCTGGAGACGATGGCTGCCGAAAACACACAGGCGCAGCGCTGGATCACCGCGACCCGTGAGCGCAACGATCAGTGTGAAAAAGACATCTGGACTAAGAAGATTGGTGGTGAGTGACATGAGCAAACATGTAGCTTTGGCTTTCTCCGGTGGACTGGATACCTCCTTCTGCGTCATCCATTTGCGGGAGCAGGGGTGCCAGGTCACCACCGTCACGGTGAACACCGGTGGGTTCAGCGCCGTGGAGCTACAGCGCATCGAGAACCTGTCGCCGAAGCTGGGCGCGAAAGCCCATCACACCATCGATGCGCGCGCGGAACTCTACGAACACTATCTGCGCTATCTCATCTATGGCAACGTGCTGCGCGGTAATCTGTATCCATTGAGCGTGTCAGCCGAACGCGTGGCCCAGGCGGCAGCCGTGGTGGCGCTGGCAAAGAAACTCGGCGCCACCGCACTGGCGCACGGTTCCACCGGCGCCGGCAATGACCAGGTGCGTTTCGACGTGGCGTTCCGCGCTCTGGCTCCGGAACTGGAACTCATCACCCCGATCCGCACCCTGGCGTTGAGCCGTGCCGAGGAGCGCACCTATCTTAAGAAACATGGCTTCGAGTTTGCCGAGAAGACCGAGCACTATTCTGTGAACGAAGGTATGTGGGGTACATCCGTGGGTGGGCGCGAGACGCTGGATTCCTGGAGTGCGTTGCCGGAGGCGGCGTTTCCCGGCGGCGAGATCGATGCCAGGAACCTCACACCTAGGCTGTTGACGCTGGGTTACAAGCAGGGTGTACCTGTAGTGGTGGATGGCAAGCCGCTGGATCCGGTGGCACTCATCGCGGAACTGAATGGCATAGGCCGGATCTACGGCATCGGCCGTGGCGTGCATCTGGGTGACACCATCCTGGGCATCAAGGGGCGTGTGGGATTCGAAGCACCGGCGGCGCATCTGTTGATCGGTGCGCACCGTGAACTGGAGAAGCTCACGCTCACCGGCAAGCAGCAGTTCTGGAAGGACACACTCGGCAATCTCTACGGCCAGTTACTGCATGAAGGCCATTTCTTCGACCCGCTGGCGCGCGATCTGGAAGCCTTTCTGGAGTCCAGCCAAAAACATGTAACAGGTGATGTGAATCTCATGCTCTATCCGCGCGCTTACGCTGTGACCGGGGTGCGTTCGCCGCACTCACTCATGAATGCCAAGGTCGCCAGTTACGGTGAAGCCAACCGTCTGTGGAGCGGCGCGGAAGCCGCGGGATTCGCCAAGCTCTATGGAGTGCAGCAAATACTCGCCCTGAGGGCCGGAGAAAATGAATGAGGATTAGCGCCGACAAGATTGCTTCCGTTACCCGCAACCTGAAGCTGGACCGCAGCCTCACGCTGTCAGCGGAGGTGCGCGCAGAGCATGGCGCGGTGCTGGCCGGACGCATACTTGGCGACAAGTCCAGCTATAACCAGTTGGAAGACGTGCATGGCCGACTCAACGTGCTGCACGGTGACGATATCGTGGTGGGCGCCCTGGGCCATCGCAATGCCCTGCATGGCTACGAAGGTGTGCTGCCCAAGAGCGTAACGCCAGGCCAGAAGCTGAACATCCTGAACATGGGCGGCGTCATCGGGGAATGCATCTCCCACAACCCGGACGTGGGTCAACCTTTCGAGTTCGAAGTGCTGGGCCAGGTGCTGGTGTATCCCGAGTTCCAGTCGCGGCTGGGGGAGCCCGCAAACATCCGCATGGGCGCGCTCAAACCGGATGGCAAGGCGCCCGACTGCAAAGTCATCTACGTGGCCGGCACCTGCATGAATGCCGGCAAGACAGCCGCTGCCTGCGCCATCGTGCGGCGGCTCAGCCAGGCGGGCTACCGGGTGGGTGGCGCCAAGCTCACGGGCGTCTCCCTGATGCGCGATACCCTGAGCATGCGCGACTACGGTGCCGAAGTGACGCTGGATTTCACCGACGCGGGCATCGTATGCACCGGACCGGAGAGTGCGGCGCAGGTGGCCATGACCATCTTCGCGGAACTCTCCACGCGCCGCTTCGATGTCATTGTGGCAGAGACCGGCGACGGCATCATGGGCGAGTATGGCGTGCAGGCGATCCTCGCAGATGCGGAACTGCGCGCGCTAACGGCGGCCTTCGTGTTCTGCGCCAACGACCCGGTGGGCGTGGCCGGCGGCGTCGAGCATCTGCACAGTGAGTATGCGATCGACGTGGACCTGGTCACCGGTCCGTGTACCGACAACAACGTGGGCGTGCGGTTTGTTGAGCGTGCCGTCAGCAAACCCGCCATCAATGCGCTCACCCATGCGAAAGCGCTCGGCGATCACCTGCTGGCGGTACTCACGCAACGGGGCATCCGGCAGCAGTGAACAAGGTCCAGGTTTACATCCTTGGCGGCTCTGGTTACGGTGGCGGTGAACTGCTGCGGCTACTGTCGCAGCATCCGCTAGTGGAGAGCATCCGCGCCGTCTCGCGCAAATACGCGGGCCAACCCTTCTGGAACGTGCATCCGAATCTGCGCAGCGTGGTGGACGGCAGTTTCGAAGCGCAGCCGGATTGGATGGCATTCGCACACACGCAAAATCCGGTGGTGTTTTCCGCCATGCCGCATTTCGAACTGGCGCAGCAACTGGCGAATCTGGAAGCGGGGTGGGCTAAGCACCAACTGGCAGA
>JAJYBN010000028.1:0-2214 GCA_021779005.1 Pseudomonadota bacterium | reverse complement strand
ATCGATTTATCCGGCGATTTCCGGCTGGATGAGGCTGAAGCTTTCGAACGTGCTTACGGCAAACCGCATCCGTATCCGCAGGCGCTCGGAAACTTCGTCTATGGTTTGCCCGAATGGCAGGCAGCAAAGATCAAAAGCGCCATGCGCATCGCCAGCCCTGGCTGTTTCGCTACCGCCATCCAGCTCGCGTTACTACCGTTGGCAGGACATAAAAACCTGGGTTTCATCGCGGTCAGCGCGGCCACCGGTTCTTCCGGTTCCGGCGCCACGCCATCGGAGACCACGCACCATCCCACACGCGCCAGTGATATCCGCGCCTACAAAATTCTTAACCATCAGCACGAAGCGGAGATCACACGCCTGCTGGATGCAGAAAATACCAGCGGCTACAGCCTGGCGTTCGTGCCGCACTCGGCACCGTTGGTGCGTGGCATCTTCGCCACCGTGCAACTGCACCCACCGACTGCGCTCGGATTCAATGCAGACACACTCAGGAAAAAATATGCAGATTACTACCGGGATGCTCCGTTCGTGCGGCTAGTAGAGGATACTCCGCGTATCGCCGCCGTCGTAGGCAGCAATTACTGCGACATCGCCGTGCATGAAAGAAACGGCAACGTGGTAATTATGACTGCGCTGGACAATCTGGTTAAGGGCATGGCGGGGCAGGCAGTGCAGAACATGAACATCGTGCACGGTCTAGATGAAAAAATTGGATTAACAGGTGCCGGAGCCTACCCTGCATAAATCCGTACACGCTGGAATCGTGGTAGCGACGCGAAACTAGATTCTGGCGAGCAGTGCATCCATCCAACGAGTAGGCAATACGCAGCGCAGAAAGGCGAGGGCGTAGGCGGGGACCGTGACGTAATACCGCGCTCCTGGGTGTGAACTTTCGAGAACGCGTGCAATCTTGTTCGCCACTAACTCCGACGCTACCGTAAACGGCGTATTGTCCTTCTCTACCCCGGTCTGGGCTTTGAGACGCGCGTAATTCTCAAGGTGGGGACTCGAAACCGTACCTACGTACTCATCGAAGTTGGCGAGGGAGTTGTCCCGGAAACGGCTTTTCACCGGACCCGGGCAGATGAGGCTTACCTTTATAGAAGTGTCGCGCAATTCCAGGCGCAAGCTGTCGGTGATGCCTTCCAGCGCGAACTTGCTGGCGTTGTAGGCACCGCGCCAGGCCATGGCCACACGGCCAAGGATGGAACTGATCATCACGATCCTGCCATGGCCCTGACGGCGCATGACGGGTATCACTGCATTGGTGAGATCCAAGGTGCCGAAGAAATTGGTGTCGAACTGGCGCTGCAGCGCCTCGCTGGACAGATCCTCGACTGCGCCGGGGATGGCGATGCCGGCGTTGTTCACCAGCGCATGCAGTCGGCCGCCCGTCAGGGTCAGGGTTTCATTCAGCGCGTCTTCGATGGAGACCGGATCGGCGATATTGAGGCGCACCGCCTGCAGACCCATCTGCTTGAGGCGTTGAACATCTTCGATCTTGCGGGCGCTGGCGATGACATCCCAGCCGTGGTCTTTGAGCGTTTGTGCTGTAGCCAGACCAATGCCGCTGGAGCAACCGGTGATCAGAACGCTGTGCTTATCGGGCATCGAAGTGACTAACCATTCAGGGCAAACGCGGGCGGCACAGGCTGTTCGGCTGCTTTCTTCTGTTTTTCTTCCGCCTCACGCTGTTGCAGAGCCCATAGCTGTGCGTACAATCCGCCGACGCGCAGCAGTTCGCGGTGGGTGCCGCGTTCCGCCACCGTGCCCTGGTCCAGCACCACGATCTCGTCCGCATCCACGATGGTGGACAGCCGGTGCGCAATCACCAGGCTGGTGCGGTGCTCCGCCAGTTCGCGCATGGCCACCAGGATCGCCTGCTCGGCGTTGGAATCCAGGCTGGAGGTGGCTTCATCGAATACCAGGATCGGCGGATTCTTGAGCATGGCCCGGGCGATAGCCACGCGCTGCTTCTCGCCGCCGGACAACTTCAACCCGCGTTCTCCCACCAGCGTCTCATAACCCTGCGGCAGCATTTCGATGAACTGTTTGAGGTTCGCCATGGCGGCGGCCTGCTCGACCTCGGAACGGTTCGCATCCGGCCGGCCATAGATGATGTTGTAATAGATAGTGTCGTTGAACAGCACCGTATCCTGGGGCACGATGCCGATGTTGCGCCGCAGGCTGTCGCGGGTCACATCGCGGATG
>JAJYBN010000027.1 GCA_021779005.1 Pseudomonadota bacterium | reverse complement strand
CCTGGATTACAAGACCATCCACTATGAGGACGTGGCCGGCAAAGGCGCCAAGCAGATCGGCTTCGAGCAAGTACGCATCGAGGATGCCACGCGCTATTCGGCCGAAGACGCCGACATCACCCTGCGCCTGCACCATATGCTGTGGCCACGGCTCGCCGCCACGCCTACGTTGCGCAAGGTGTTCGAGGAGATCGAGATGCCGCTGGTACCGGTACTGCTGGAGATGGAACATGGCGGTGTGCTCATCGATGCCGGCATGCTTAAACAGCAAAGCACTGAGATCACCCAGTCCCTGCGCAAGCTGGAACAGCGCGCCCACGAACTCGCGGGTGATCCTTTCAATCTGGATTCGCCCAAACAGCTACAGATGGTGCTGTTCGAGAAGATGCTGCTGCCGGTGGTGCGCAAGACTCCGAAAGGTCAGCCGTCCACCGCCGAAGATGTGCTGGAGGAACTGGCGGCAAATTTCGAATTACCCAGGGTGATCCTGGAATACCGCGGTCTAAACAAGCTCAAATCCACGTATACCGACAAACTACCGGCACAGGTGGATGCGCAGACCGGACGCGTGCATACCTCCTACCATCAGGCGGTGGCCGCAACCGGTCGCCTGTCATCCACCGATCCCAATCTGCAGAATATTCCGGTACGTACTGCCGAAGGCCGCCGTATTCGCCAGGCCTTCATCGCACCCAAGGGTTACAAAATCCTTGCCGCGGATTATTCGCAGATTGAGTTGCGCATAATGGCGCACCTGTCTGGCGACAGCGGACTGCTGGGAGCGTTCGAGAAAGGCATGGATATCCACCGTGCCACCGCCGCAGAGGTGTTCGGAGTGACGCCCGATAAGGTCAGTGACGAACAGAGGCGTTCGGCCAAAGCCATCAATTTCGGGTTGATTTACGGCATGTCGGCCTTTGGCCTTGCTAAACAGCTGGGTATCGATCGTGCCGCTGCCCAGGACTATGTTGGTCTGTACTTTGCGCGCTATCCCGGTGTTAAGCTTTTCATGGATCGAACCCGTGAAAATGCCCGTGAGCAGGGTTACGTGGAGACGGTGTTCGGACGGCGCCTGTACCTGCCCGATATCCGCGCACGCAACGCGCAGGTGCGCCAGTACGCCGAACGCACTGCCATCAACGCACCCATGCAAGGCACCGCCGCCGATATCATCAAACTCGCCATGATCAGCGTGCATCACTGGTTGCAGGAGAGCGCCACGCCGGCGCGTATGATCATGCAGGTGCATGATGAACTGGTATTTGAGGTGCAAGAACCCGCCCTGGACTCCTTAAGACAGCAAGTAATCAATCTCATGTCACAGGCTGCCAAACTCAAAGTACCGCTGGTGGTGGATGTGGGCGTGGGTAGCAACTGGGATGAGGCGCATTGATCGTCGGCGGGCGCATATCCGGCACTGATCCAGGCCTGCCTCCTTGAGTCCCCTGGGGTAACAAGCCATAAAATCAGGCATGGATACAGTTAATACGGGGATGTGCAGATGAGCCCGGATTCATCGACACGCCGCGGAACTTTCCCTACATGGGATACTCAAACCTAAAGAGCGCCGCAATAGCGCTTGCCTCGCCCACCTCCCTGGGCGGGAACTACCACTTGGTCTCCCCCAAGCCAAGTGTAGCCATTAGCCCCGGCGTCTCCCCCTTTGGCGCCGGGGTTTCTTTTGTCTTGCGGTTCAGACACTTGCAAGCCAGCCACTGATCACCTGACGTGCATCTTCAGCCCCACTCTTGGAAAGCGCCGAGAATAACTGCACCTGCGCCTGGGTTTTGAGCTGCTGCGTCACCTGGCGCTGCACGCTGAGCGCCGCGCGCTTGGAAAGCTTGTCGGCCTTGTTCAGCAAGACCAGTACCGGCAGTCGCAAGGGTGTCGTCCAGGCAAGCAGGCGGGTGTCGAACTCCGTGAGTGGATGACGCGCATCCATGACCAGCACCAGACCCGCGAGGGTCTTGCGGCACATGAAATAATCCTCCATCAACAGGCCCCACTGACGTTGCACCGTCAGGGGTACGCGCGCATAGCCATAACCCGGCAGGTCCACCAGATAGCATGCTTCAGACATAGCAAAATAATTGATCAACTGGGTACGGCCGGGTGTTTTGCTGACCCGTGCCAGGCCTTTGACCCCGGTGATGGTGTTCAAAGCGCTGGATTTGCCCGAGTTCGAACGGCCGGCGAAAGCCACCTCACGCCCGGTGTCCGGTGGCAGATCGGCCAGGCTGGCCGCGCTCTTAAGAAAACGGGTGTGGCGAAAATCAGCCGCCATGGAGGCGTTCCTTGTGGAGTGGGTTCGAGAGCCTGGTGTAAAATTCAGCCCTCATTTACGGCGCATTCACCGGGGCTGCAGTCCTACGAGCATATCCCATGACCGCCGTGTCGTCCGCTTTCCCGTAAGGAGCTTTGACCCATGAACAAGTTTTTGATGATGGCAGCTGCCGTAGGCATTTTCGCGCTCGTGGGCAATGTGTACGCCGACGGCAACGCGTCTGCTGGACAGGCAAAAGCCGCCGTCTGCGCCGCCTGTCATGGTGCCGATGGCAATAGCCTGAGTCCCCAGTTTCCTAAACTCGCAGGGCAGAATTCAGGCTACATCCTGAAGGAACTGCAGCGTTTCAAGTCCGGATACCGAAAAAACATCATCATGGCGGGCATGGCTGCGGGCTTGAGCGAACCGGATATGCAGAACCTGGCAGCCTGGTTCTCAAGCCAGAAGGTAAAGACTGGTGAATCCGATCCCAGCCTGGTGAAAGCCGGTGAGGCCTTGTACCGCGGCGGCGACCAGGCTTCCAGCATACCGGCTTGTCTCGCCTGTCATGGACCGGATGGTGCCGGCAATGGCCCCATGGCCATTCCGGCACTCGCCGGTCAGTACGCAGATTACGTAGTGAGCCAGTTACAGGCCTTTGCCAGTGGCACGCGAACCTCGCCCATGATGAACCCCATCGCTTCACGGCTCACGCCGGGTCAGATGCGGGCAGTGGCTTCTTATATCCAAGGTCTGCACACGACCACCCTACAGCCCTGATGAGGCTGAACTTTTGTCACACCGATTGCTCTGATTATCGAGGCGACATCCCGGGGGGACAACGTGTCACGGAGATATTCATTAACAAGCTTGCAGTAGTCGGTGTCGTGACACTTAGCCTGGTAGCCGGCACGGGTATGGCTGCCACGGTGCCCGTAGCCTACAAAGAAACTGTCAATTACATCCCGGTGATGCCGGCCCAGCCGGTGAGTGTCAATCCCGGCCAAATCGAAGTGCTGGAGTTCTTCTGGTATGGTGACCCGCACTGTTTCACGCTGGAGCCCTATCTGGAATCCTGGGACAAAAACAAGCCAAGCAATGTGCTGCTCATGCGCATCCCAGCGGCACTCAACCCACAATGGGATCTGGCGGCACGCGCCTATTACACCGCCCTGCAACTGAACGTCAGCGACAAAGCCAGCGCCGCGATCTATGCGGCCATACACATCAGCCACAAGAGCCTGGCAACGGTGGCAGATTATCAAAGCCTGTTCACCAGCCAGCTGGGGATCGATGCGCGACAGTTTCAGAACACCTGGAATTCCCAAGCGGTGAACGCGCAGCTTTCCCAGGCCAAGGTGCTGGCCCAACGTTACGGCATCGTCAAAGTTCCAGCGTTCACGGTGAATGGCAAATGGCTCACCGGAGCCGGTTTCCACCTCAGCGACGCGCAGACCATGGGTGCCGTGAACTGGCTGGTACAGCGGGAACTGGCATCACTGCCTTCGGGCAGCCCATGAAAATTGAGATATTGGTTTTTTAACCCCTCGCCATATTGGCGGATTGCGGGAGGATCGCGATGAATAAGTTCAAGATTATGTCTATTGGAATACTGGCAGCCGGCCTGCTGGCCGGGGCGACGCTGGCTGCCAATGCCACCGCCTTCCAGGAAGGTACGAATTATGTACCGGTCTCTCCAGCCCAGCCCACCAGCGTCGGCCCGGGCCAGATCGAGGTCATCGAATTCTTCTGGTATGGCTGTCCACATTGCTTCGGCGTGGAACCTTTTCTGGAAGCCTGGCTGAAGCACAAACCCGACAACGTGGTGTTCAAGCGCATCCCTGCCGCCTGGCCGGGTGGCGAACATATGGACATCGATGCCAGGGCGTTTTATACCGCCCAAGCACTCGGCATCAGTGAAAAAATCCATGAGCCGCTGTTCAATGCCATCCATCTGCAAAACCAGCTGAACCTGACCAGCAACCAAGATGCCTTGCAGCAGTTTTTCACCAGGTATGGCGTCAACAAGCAGCAGTTTGATGCCGCCTGGAATTCCTTCGGAGTGCAGCTCAAAATGAACCAGGCGCTACAGACATTACAGCGGTATGGCGTGCAGGGTGTACCCACGTTCATCATCAATGGCCAATGGATGACCGGCGCCGGCTATCAGATGCCGTATCCCGACATCGTGAAATGCGTGGAATTCCTGGTGCAACAACAGGAAGCGGCGCTCAAGAAATAACGATTGATCCTTGGCGCATGACCGGGGCCGCGAGGCCCCGGTCTGTTTTTTTCCGGTTGCCATGTGTCAGGCCTTTGAATATCCGGCCAGGTGGCGGTCAACGCAACCATGCTATCGACGTTTTTCATAGCTACCCCACCAACTGGCTTTTAATCAGATCCGGGCAGTGACTAAGCCGGATCAGGGTGCTTGCCAACAGGGGACTAGTAAACCCCGGCAGTTCCATTACACTTCACCCCCCTCCGAGGATTGCCCCGACCACTCCATGCCGCCCTTTGACGCCATCCCCAGCACCATCCAGAAGGAGCATCTCGAGCAGGCGCACCTGCATCTGATGCCCTGGGATTCCTTGTTCCGGGTGGCGATCATCGTGGCCCTCATGACGGCCTTCATCCTCAGCATCCATTGGCGTGTATTCCAGCCCTTGCTGCACGCTGCCGAGGAGCATCAATGGACACGTTTCATCGTGCATCCCAGCCTCCTGTGGATGCTCATGGGTTTTTCGATGCTCTTGTTCCGCACGCTTCTATGGTTCCGCTACCGCACCCCGCCAGTCGCCGTCTTCATGAACGCCCCGACACTCACAGTCATCATCCCCGCCTATAACGAAGGCCCGATGGTCTCCCAGTCAATCGATTCGGTGGCTGCCGCCCACTATCCGCATGGACGGCTGGAGATCTTCGTGGTGGATGACGGCAGCCAAGACAATACCTGGGAACACATTGAAGCCGCCGCCAAGCGTTTTCCGGGCCTGGTGACCACCCTGCGTTTTCCCAAGAACCGCGGCAAGCGCGCAGCGTTGGAAGCGGGCTTTCGCCATGCCCGTGGTGATGTCATCGTGACTATCGATTCTGACAGCGTCATCGAACGCAACACATTGCTGGCCATGGCCGGCCCGTTCCGCGATCCGAAGATTGGCGCGGTCGCCGGCCGGGTGGCAGTTTATAACCGCGGCCAGGGCCTGATCCCACGCATGCTCAAGGTGCGTTACACCCTTAGTTTTGACTACATGCGGGCGGTGCAATCCACCTACGGCACGGTGTGCTGCTGCCCTGGGGCGCTCGCCGGATACCGCGCCAGCGTGGTGCGCAGCGTACTGGATCGCTGGGTGAATCAGAAGTTCATGGGCGTCGCCTGCACCTACGGAGAGGACCGTTCCATGACCAATTACATCCTGTCCCAGGGCTACGACACCGTCTATCAGCGTGCCGCCGTGGTACACACGATCGTCCCGCTCACGTATGCGCGGCTCTGCAAGATGTTCCTGCGCTGGGACCGGAGCTATGTGCGTGAGGAGATCCGTTTCGCGCGCATCGTATGGATGCGTCCGCCGGTTGCGCGAGCCATCGCCATCAGTGATGCCATCGTCACCAATCTGCGCTACCCCATAGGCTGGGCGGCGATGGGCTTGCTGGTGGCTATCATCTTCTGGCATCCCGCCACACTGGTGCGTTTTCTGTGCGTCATCGGCATCATGGCCGCTTTCAACATGCTTTACTATCTGCGCAGTGAGCGTTCCTGGGATTTCGTCTACGGCATCTTCTATTCCTATTATTCGGCCTTCGCGCTGTTCTGGATTTTCCCCTATGCGGTGCTCACGGTGCGCGCCAAGTCCTGGCTGACCCGCTAGCCCATGCGCTCTTAAAAACACTCTTCCTTCTCGACATCAAAATTTCAGCGCCGGCTGACCGGCGTTCTGCAATGCGGTATTCATCTGCGGCAAGTCCTGAAGCTGCAGCTGACGCCATTTCTGCATGACCGGTTCGAGTGCCTTGCTCTGCAGCTTGAAGCCGGTGCGTGCATCGGGTGTCGGCGCCACATCGGCGCTCTCCACCGCACGTTCTAGATCCGCCAGTGCCACACCAAGATAGTTCAGGTTTTCCAGGCTGGCGGGCGGTGTCCCCACGGAATCGTCCGGATTCACGGGCACGGTGCCCGCGAGTACATCCAGTTTCTGTATGAGCGCGGTGATTTGTTCGCCGAGCGTAGCGTTCACTTTGTCCTTCACGGACTGCAGCTGTGTGATCAGTGAGGTGATGGTGTGGCTGGCCTCGGCGACCTGCACGCGCGCTGACTCGATCTGCTGCGCCAACCTGAGCTGGTGATTCAGGCTGATGTCGAGTGTCTTCACGCGCGGGTCTTTGAGTACCGTGAGCGTCTGATCGTAGGACTTGCCGTTCACCGAAAGCCTCAGCTTGTACTTGCCGGGCACCACCCACAGGCCACCGGCGGGTTCATTATCACGCTGTAGTGCCTGGGGCAACGCATAACGCAGATCCCAGACGAAACGGTGCACGCCCACGGCGGCTGACACCGGCGTGGGTCTCTCGACCCATTCGGCTGTGGAATTGATCTTGGAGAGATCGATCTTCTGCTCCGGGGTGTCGCTGCTGAAATGCCGCACCGGATTGCCCATGAAGTCATAGATGTCCAGGGTTACCGGTGTGTACGCGGGTTTCGCCAGGTAATAATCGATGTAGGCCCCCAACGGCGGATTTTCTGCATGTGGCTCATCCGCAGGCAGTGGTGTGCCGGTGAAACCGGACGGCTGTACCCGGTAGGCGGGCGCCGGTGCAAACAGGCCGGCGGATGCTTGTGCCATATTAGTATCAAGCTGCCGCAGGGGCGTGACATCGTCCATGATCCAGAAGCCGCGGCCGTGGGTAGCGATCACCAGGTCGGCGTCATGCACGTCGATATCGCGCACCGAAGTCACCGGCAGATTCTGTTGCAAGCTCTGCCAGTCAGCACCATCGTCGAAGGACACGTACACGCCCATCTCGGTTCCGGCATACAACAGACCTTTCTGCACCGGGTCTTCGCGCACCACGTTGACGAAACTGCCATCGGGAATGCCGTTGACGATTAGCTTCCAGGTCTTACCGTTGTCATGGGTCGCGTAGATGTAAGGTTTGTAATCGTTCAAGCGGTGACGGTCCACCGCCAGATAGGCAGTGTTAATGCTGAAATGGCCGGCTTCGATGCTGGTCACCTTCGACCAGGGTGAAAGTTGCGGTGGTGTGGCCTTCACCCAATGCTGGCCACCGTCGTTAGTCACCCATAGCAGCCCGTCGTCGGTACCGACCCAGATGAAATCTGCATTGCGCGGCGATGGCGCGATACTGTAGATCACGCCGCGGCGCGGGGATTTGACGGCGGTATCCACGGCGGTGATTGGGTCCAGATTGGGTGGTATCCCGGGGGCTGGGTTCGAGAGGTCCGGGCTGATGATGCTCCAGTGTTGGCCGCCGTCCCGGGTACGGAACAGCTTCTGGTTGCCGTAATACAGCGCCTTGGGATCAGCTGCAGAGAACACCAGCGGCATGGTCCAGACCCTACGGTACAGGCCGGGGTAGGCGAGCGTGGGACCGAGACTCTGGGTCTGCCCGGTGGTGATGTCGAGCCGGTCGACACCGCCATCGTAGCCGGTGCCGTAAATATAATTCGGATTCCTGGGATCCACCGCAATATAGCCGCTCTCGCCGCCGGCGGTGATCTCTTTGAACTGCATCATGCCGATACCATTGCTGCTATTGGTGCGGCTCGGCAGGGCCACAGCGCCCGAGTCTTGCTGTGCGCCGTACACCCAGTAGGGGAACTGGTCGTCGGTCGTCACATGGTAGATCTGGGCGATGGGCTGGTTGTACCAGCTCGACCAAGTTTTGCCGCCGTTGAACGTGATAATCACGCCCTGGTCGGAACCGACAATCATGTGCGCGCTGTTGTCCGGATCGAACCATAGGCTGTGATAGTCATCGCCGGTGGGATCGCCCTTGAAGGGCAGGAAAGTCTTGCCCCCGTCGGTGGATTTTAAAATGATGGTGTCACACACATACACGACATCGGGGTTTTTGGGATCCACGCTCACGCCGCCGAAATACCAGCCGCGCTGCCAGATACGCTGGTCATCCGACACGTGCGTCCAGTTCACTCCGCCGTCGATGGATTTGTACAACCCACCCTTGGTGGCGTCCACAAGCGCATACACGATCTGTGGATTGCTGGCGGATACCGCCACGCCGATGCGGCCCACACCCTTGTCCGGGAATCCGCGGCCCCTGATCTGGACCCAGTGGTCGCCTGCGTCATGGGTCACATACAGTCCGCTGCCGGGACCGTTGGACGGCGGGTACACGTTCCAGGGCGGGCGACGCGTCTGCCAGAGCGCTGCAAATATTGTCTGGTCGGTGCCGCCGAAGGCCAGGCTGATGGCGCCGGTATCGTCGTCCTTGAACAGAATTTTCTTCCAGGTCTGGCCGCCGTCAGTGCTCTTGAACACACCACGCTCAGGGTTGGCACCGTAAGCATGGCCGAGGGCCGCCACGTAGACAGTATTGGCATCCCTGTGGTCTACCAGCACCGCGCCGATCTGCTGACTGTCAGTCAGTCCGATATGGGTCCAGTGCTGGCCGCCATCGGTTGATTTGTACATGCCATTGCCGTAGCCGATGTCAGAACGCATGTCGGCCTCACCGGA
This sequence comes from Pseudomonadota bacterium, assembly GCA_021779005.1. Taxonomy (GTDB): domain Bacteria; phylum Pseudomonadota; class Gammaproteobacteria; order Natronospirales; family REEB76; genus REEB76. The sequence continues at coordinate 685 of JAJYBN010000027.1, read as the reverse complement.
ACCCGCGTAGATCACCTTGGGGTCGGAGCTGGCTACGGCGATAGCGCCGATGGAACCCACGGGTTGCTGGTCGAAGATCGGCGTCCAGGTGCGCCCGGCGTCATGTGTCTCCCATACACCGCCGTCCACGGAGCCGAAATAGAAATGGTTGGGCTCACCGGGTACGCCAGTCACCGCCAGTACACGTCCTGAGCGGAACGGGCCCAGCATCCGCCACTGCAGCTGCGAATACATGGAAGGGTTGATCGGAGCCGCCTGCAGGGGAACAGACAGGTAACCGAGGCTCAGCAGGGACAACAGTAACCAGGCGCGCAGACTCATGGAGATCTCCGGATTTTTGGGTGATACGTGTTTGGAACCGGCATGAAGGGCATAAGTTTTACACGTTTGACGCCCGCTTGCGCGCCGTGGCGAAACTTTCGCCAGCGGCGTTTGGGTACTTGACGTCCTTACTATATTTCGAGAATATTGGAAATATGGAAACAAAGACTGCTCGTTTGGCGCTGGCCGGCTTGGCCCACGACACCCGCCTGGCGATCTTCCGCCTGCTAGTGCCCGTCGGCCATGAGGGCCTGCCAGCCGGTGTACTGGGAGAACGGCTGAGTCTGGCCCCGGCCACGCTCTCCTTCCATCTCAAGGGTCTGCGTCATGCGGTACTGGTAAGCCAGCGGCGTGAGGGTCGTAC
>JAJYBN010000026.1 GCA_021779005.1 Pseudomonadota bacterium | reverse complement strand
TTTTCTAGGCGGGTCAATTGCAAGAGGGCCGTCCGCCATGTTCATTTTTGCAGGCTTTTTCGCAGCGCTCGCGCGCCTGCTGGCGCTGCTCGCGCTCCTTCTGATCTTGACGCCCACCCCTGCCCTCGCCCTCACCAAGAAGGCCGCGATCGAGAGTTGCCGCGAGAAGGTCGGCAGGCCGATGGTCATGTCCTGCATGCGCGGCGGCGGCGGCTCGCTGGAGGGCTGTCGCGAGAAAGCTCACCCGTCGGTGGTCGCCTGCGTCAAGGCGGCACTGAATGCCGCCAATGGACGCGCCAATGTGGCCGTCGCAGTCCCGACCCAAGCTGCGCCGAAAGCTCTGCCCGGCACCGCATTGCCGGCCGGCTTTATTGCGCCGCCGCGAACGATTTCAGACATCAGGGCGATCCTCGATTCTGAAAATCCCGATCCCGCGCTGATCGAGAAACTGAAGGCGACGGCCAATGCCGTTCCGACCGGCAAGGAGTCCCGCACTGAGCTTTCGCAATTCTATTTCGATCGCTCCGCGGCGCGATCGCAACTCGGAAAACTTGCAGACGCCATCGCCGATGCCAACAAACTGGAGCGTAAAAAACTTCGGGATGTGGCTTACCTGCGCAGCATCTGCGAAAAACTTAAATTACCGGTCAATGCCGGCAGCGGTGCCGGCAAACTGCAGTTCGAGATCTTCGAGAAGACCGTCGAGCCCGACCTCAAAGCTCCGACCTTCATCATCGATTACCCCATGGAGGTTTCGCCGCTGTCGCGCCGCAAGGACAGCGACCCGTTCCTGACAGACCGTTTCGAGTTCTATGTGGGTGGCCGCGAACTGGCCAACGGTTTCTCCGAACTGAACGACCCGGAGGATCAGGCGGAACGCTTCAGGGCTCAGGCGGTGGAGAAGGATGCCGGCGACCATGAGGCCATGTTCTATGACGCCGACGACGTGCGCGCGCTGGAATACGGCATGCCGCCGGCGGCCGGTGAAGGCATCGGCATCGACCGTCTGGTGATGCTGTTCACGGATTCGGCTTCCATCCGTGACGTGATCCTGTTTCCGCTGATGCGCCCCGAAACGCAATGAGAGCAGAAGAAGAGCATGTACGAGAAACGCATTCATCCCCCGCTCTCGCGAGCGCAGTTCCTGCGACGCATCGCCTGGCATTTCCTGTTCGCGCAAGCTTTCGTGATCTGCTCGCTGCTGTTGGGGATGGCGGGCTATGAATACTATGAGCATCTGGCTTGGCGTGACGCCTTCCTGAATGCCGCCATGCTGTTGGGCGGCATGGGGCCGGTGGAATCACCCCAGACTCCCGGCGGCAAGATCTTCGCCGGGCTGTACGCGCTGTATGCCGGTCTGGTGTTTCTGATCGTCGCAGGCGTGCTGTTCGCCCCGATCCTGCACCGCATGATGCACAAGTTCCACTGGCAACCGGACAAGTCCTCCTGAGATGCCTGCCCATGCCCACGCACGCTTGCGTCAGGCGTCGGCCCTGCTCGGCCAGATATTGCAGTTCATTTATCCGGCCGATGCCGTCATCGACCAATATTTCAAGGCCAACCGTAACATGGGCTCCAAGGACCGGGCCTTCGCCGCGGAGACGGTGTATGGCTGCCTGCGCCACAAGCGAGAACTGGAAGCCCTGTACGAACCCATCTACAAACCTGAAACCGACGCAGAAAGATCCCGTTGGCTGGCGGCAACCTGGCTGCTGAAATACGGAGGCTGGAGCGCTCGGGCGCTGTCGCAGGCCGGATTCACTAACGGGGCGATCGAACTGGTGGAGCGCATCCGTGCCCGGGACTTATTCGAGTTCCCGCTGGCAGTGCGTGCGAATTTTCCGGATTGGCTTGCGGAAAGTCTGGTCAAGCAATTTGGCGAACAGGAGACCCTGAAGCTGGCTGAAGCACTGAACCAGCCGGCGCCCGTGGATATCCGGGTCAATTCGCTGAAGACCAGCCGTGAAGCCCTGCAGGCTCAGCTCCTGGAAGAAGGCTATGAGCTGACGCCCACGCCGTATTCGCCCTATGGCCTTCGGTGTGACAAGCGGGGACCGTTGTTCACCAGCCAGGCATTCCGGTCCGGGCTGTTCGAACTTCAGGACGAAGGCAGCCAGCTCATCGGTCTGCTGGCTGACGCCAAACCCAAGGACAAGATCGTGGATTTTTGTGCCGGCGCCGGCGGCAAGACCCTGCAGCTGGCCGCCATGATGGGTAATACCGGCGTGGTGCTGGCATTCGATGTGTCGCGCAAGCGTCTGGATCGCATCAAACCGCGGCTGTTGCGTGCTGGCGTGGATACGGTGCAACGGCACGTGATCCACGATGAGCACGACCCGGTACTCAACAAGTTGGCGGGCACTGCCAGTGTAGTGATCGTGGACGCACCGTGCTCCGGCACGGGTACGTTGCGCCGCAATCCGGATATCAAGTGGAAGCCAATCGATCTAGCGGAACTGGCTGCCCTTCAGAGTCGTATCCTCACTGCGGCATCCAAACTCGTAAAGCCGGGTGGGCGGCTTGTGTATGCGACCTGCAGTCTGCTGGATGCAGAGAACAGCGGCATTACCAAGGCGTTTCTCGCACACGATCCGGGATTCAAAATAATCCCCGCCGATACCATCATGATCCGGCATGGCGTCGCGATTCAGGATGCCTTCACCGCGGATGGATCCATGCGGCTTCTGCCGCAGCGCCATGGCACAGACGGATTCTTCGCAGCAGCGATGCGCCGTGAATGATGCTCAGGTCTGTGATGCCGGCGCTGGCTGACGGCCGAAACTGACGGCTTTCCGGACAACCGCCGGTGCCTGCTCGGCAACTTGCGGGTCCGGGTGCACTCCCAGGGCGTCATTGACCGTCGAGAAAGCGAGACGCAGGGCGATGAAGACCGTCGCGTCGAATATCTCACGCTCAGATAAACCTGCATCCCTTAGCTTGTCCACATCTGCGTGGGTGGTCGCGTTAGGGTCTTTGACGATCTGCCGTGTCCAGTGGGCGAGGGCAGTCTCGCGTGGCGAGAGCACTGGAAAATCCCCCGTTGTGAGTACCGCCGCCGCGGTTTCCTGGCTGCTGGCATCGGCCAGGCGCTTACCCCATGCCAATGCGCAATAGGAATCGCCCAGTGTCCGTGCCATGCTGCACACCATGACCGCGAGTTCGCGTTTGGAGAAAACATTCGATGCCGGGATCATCATGCGTGCCTGCATGAAAGCTTCGGTGAGTTCAGGATGCCACGCCCACAGCCGGGTCAGATTCATGATGAAGCCATCTTCTTTCAGATCTGACTGATACAAGGCCCGTACCTTTTCATCTTCGGCAGGATGTTTCAGGAACATGCGCAAGACTCCATGATTAATATGCCCTCAGGGCATGGGTTCTAATTCAACCATATCAGCGCAACCCGGTACATGCAGATTCATGGTACGGTGTTCATCGCGCACAACCACAAGCAACTGCCAGGTTCCTGCCGGGTCGCGTCGCGCATCCACGATCTCTGCGGATGGTTGGCCGTCATCCGCCGTATGCAGCGCCATTCCCGCTTTCAGTGAGGCTTCAGTCTTGGCCTCCACACGCAGCATGTGGCGTTTCACGCCGCCCCGGTAATGGGCGCGGGCGATGACTTCCTGGCCAATGTAGCAGCCTTTCTTGAAATCGATGGCACCCAGTTCTTCCAGCCCCAGCATCTGGGCCACGAAGTGTTCGGAGGTCTCAGGATAGATGACGGGCTCCCGGGCCAGGATCCTCAGCAAGGCCCAGCCGTCAGCACCGACTGGATGCGCGCCCTTGGCTTTAAGTGCATCCCACATGGATTGCATCTTGCCGGGCTCACCCATGAACACAAAGCGCGGCAGTTCGCCATGCAAGCGGGTGAGGGTTACACCGTCTTTGACAGCGACTGTATTTGGCGCAGTCGGCGCGGTCCAACCGCAGGCAGTGAGCGTTGCAGATGCGGCGTGGCCTGCGATACCGAAGTGCACCAGGGCATCACTGGTATCGGTAAGGGTTACTTTAGAGCGCAACACGTACATGGTAAGCCGTTTCAGCACAGGTACTGTGAGTGACCGTGGCAGGGCCAGGTGGATTGCGCCGCCTAACTCCCAGAGCCGCAGCAGTGTTACGACCCGGCCTTTGGAGTTATTCCAGGAACTTAACTGGCTGGTAAGCGGGGTCAGAGTCAGCACGTCGGTGCTTAGTTGACCCTGGAGAAATGGGCCTGCATCCATTCCGTCTACACGAATTATTCCTTCCATGGATAAATCTGCAAGTATCGTTCTGTCATGTGCAGCTTGCAGTTCGGCAGCGGGATCGCCAAAATTGGCGACACCTTCAGAAATTAGATGTGCGCCGTGGTGTTGCAGGAATTTGCGCCAGTCTGCGTGCATGAGTAGATCCGGTCAGGCCATCACCCAATGATAGGGGTAGCCAGCAGCGTTGTCAGCGTGCACCGCACATATCCCGGGCTTTGGGTGTAAAATGCCTTCGGCATGCCAAAAAATAAAACCATGTCGGACCTCCATGACCCAAAACCGAAACCGCCGGCCCCAACCGCGGCTCGTGCAGCGCCACCCGCCAAGCCGCGTGAAATCGGCGGGCCCAAGGGCCCGGAACCGACCCGGTTCGGTGATTGGGAGAAGGGGGGGCGCTGTATTGATTTCTAGACCCCGATCCCGGCAGGCATGAATACCCTGTGAGGCACCCCTATGGCGACTGATAACCGGCCCCTGTCACCGCACATCGGCATCTACCGCTGGCAGATCTCAATGGTTATGTCGATCCTGCACCGGCTCACGGGCGTCTGGCTCAGCCTGGGCACCGTGGCGCTCATTTATTGGCTGATTGCCGTTGCCGCAGGACCGGATGCCTATGCTGCGGCACACACGTTGTTCGGCAGCTGGTTCGGCCAGATCCTCATGTGGACCTGGGCTTTCAGTTTGTTTTATCACCTCTGCAACGGCATCCGGCACCTGTTCTGGGATGCGGGGCAGGGCTTTGAGATCCGAACTTTCTATATCTCCGGTTATGGCGTGTGGATCATTAGCACCGTGTTGACAGTGCTCGCCATATTGTTCGTGTATATGCATGGGAGTCCTCCATGAGTTTTCGAACCCCCCTGGGACGTGCCCGTGGTCTGGGTTCCGCGAGACTGGGTACGGGCCACTGGCTGGCACAACGTATCACTGCAGTGGCGCTTATTCCGCTGAGCCTGTGGTTCGTGATGTCGGTGATGATTTACATGCGCGCCGATTACGCCACGGTTTCAATCTGGCTGCACTCACCAGTAGTCTCGGTGTTGTTGGTGCTGCTGCTAGCGACGCTCTACTATCACGCCTTCCTGGGCCTGCAGGTGGTCATCGAAGATTACGTGCATGATGAGTGGCTGAAAGTGAGCACCCTGATGTTGATTAAATTCATGTGTGTGCTGCTGGCGGCCGCCGGCATCTTTGCAACCCTGCGCGTCGCCTTCGGAGGCTGAATACATGGGTGACAGCTACAAGCTGGTTGATCACGTCTACGACGTGGTGGTGGTGGGCGCGGGTGGTGCCGGATTGCGCGCCACCTTGGGCCTTGCTGAAGCTGGGCTGTCGACCGCCAACATCACCAAGGTGTACCCCACACGCAGCCATACAGTCGCTGCCCAGGGTGGCATCAGTGCTTCCCTCGGCAATATGGGCGAAGACGATTGGCGCTGGCATATGTACGATACCGTCAAGGGCGGTGATTACTTGGGCGACCAGGATGCAGTTGAGTATATGACCCGTGAGGCGGTGCCAGCAGTCATCGAGCTGGAACACTTCGGGGTACCATTCTCGCGTACTGAGGAAGGCAAGATTTATCAGCGCCCCTTTGGCGGTATGACCACGCATTTTGGCGAGGGTACCGCCCACCGGACCTGCGCGGCGGCGGACCGCACCGGCCACGCCATGTTGCACAGTCTTTATCAGCAAAGCCTCAAGCATAAGGCCGAGTTTTATTACGAATGCTTTGCACTCGATTTGCTGATGGAGGACGGTGTCTGCCGCGGTGTGATTGCCTGGGATTTGGCGACCGGTACCCTGCACCGCTTCGTGGCGCAGCAAACTATCCTGGCCACCGGTGGCTACGGACGGACGTATTTCTCTTGCACCTCGGCGCATACCTGTACTGGCGATGGCAACGGCATGGTGTTGCGCGCCGGCCTGCCACTCCAGGACATGGAGTTCGTGCAATTCCATCCGACAGGCATCTACGGTGCCGGTTGCCTGATCACCGAGGGTGTTCGGGGTGAAGGTGGCTACCTCACCAATTCCCAGGGCGAGCGCTTCATGGAGCGCTACGCACCGCATGCCAAGGACCTGGCTTCCCGTGATGTGGTCTCACGTGCCATGACCATCGAGATCCGCGAAGGCCGCGGCGTGGGTCCCGAGAAGGACCATATCCTTTTGAATTTACAGCATCTCGGGCCGGATGTAATCCATGAGCGTCTGCCCGGGATCGCCGAGACCGCACGCATATTTGCCGGTGTCGATGTACTCAAGGAGCCGATTCCCGTATTGCCGACTGCGCATTACAACATGGGTGGGATTCCCACCAATCATCATGGCGAGGCGCTCACCTTGAAGGATGGCAATCCTGACCAGGTCATTCCTGGTCTCATGGCCATTGGGGAGACGGCCTGCGTGTCAGTGCATGGTGCCAATCGACTCGGTTCCAATTCACTGCTGGATCTGGTGGTGTTCGGGCGTGCTGCCGCCCATCGTTGTGCGGAGACTGTGAAGGCTGGCAACACGGTGCGGAGCATTCCGAAGGAAGCCAGTGACAAAGTTATCGCGCGTTTCGACAAGATCCGCCATGCCGATGGCTCCGAACCAACAGCGGAGATCCGGTTGCGCATGCAGAAAGTCATGCAGTCGGATGCCGCTGTCTTCCGTACCGGCAAGACCCTCGATGAAGGCAGCAGGCGTCTCAAGGAAGTATTCGATTCATTCGAGCATGTCCGAGTATCCGATCGTTCACTTATCTGGAACAGCGACCTGGCAGAAACCCTGGAGCTCGCGAATCTATTGGCATGTGCTACGGTGACAATGGCTGGCGCCCTCAACCGTGCCGAGAGCCGCGGCGCCCACGCACGCGAAGATTATCCTGAGCGTGATGACAAGGACTGGATGAAGCACACACTTGCGTGGATGGATGAGCAAGCCAAGGTCAGAATAGATTACCGGCCGGTGCACAGTTACACCCTGTCGGACGACATCAAACCATTTGCTCCGAAAAAGCGCGTTTACTGATCAGAGGTTGGAAACATGGCCGAATTCACATTACCGAAGAACTCACGTATCCAGCAGGGCAAGACCTGGAAAGCGGCCGCAGGCGCGAGGAATATCAGACGCTTCAAGGTGTACCGCTACGACCCAGACAGCGGCCAGAATCCGCGCATGGACGTCTACGAAGTCGATATGGATAAATGTGGGCCGATGGTGTTGGATGCATTGCTCAAGATCAAGAACGAGATGGATGCTACCCTTACCTTGCGGCGTTCCTGCCGGGAAGGCGTATGCGGATCATGCGCCATGAATATCGATGGGACCAACACCCTGGCATGCACCCACGACATCAAGGATATAAAGGGTGACGTCAAGATTTATCCGTTGCCACACATGCCAGTCATAAAAGACCTCGTGGCGGATCTCACGCATTTTTTCGCCCAGTATGCTTCCATCAAGCCTTGGATTCGCACGCAGTCACCGCCGCCGGACCGTGAACGTCTGCAATCCAAGGATGAACGAGCAAAACTCGACGGCTTGTATGAGTGCATCCTGTGCGCCTGTTGCTCGACAGCATGTCCAAGCTATTGGTGGAACCCTGACCGCTATCTGGGGCCAGCACTGTTGCTGCAGGCTTATCGCTGGATCGCTGACAGCCGTGATGAGACTACCGGGGAGCGGCTAGATGAGTTGCAGGATCCCTTCAAACTGTATCGCTGCCATACCATCATGAATTGTACCCGTACCTGCCCCAAGGGACTCAATCCCGCCAAATCGATTGCGCAGATTAAGCAGCTACTGGTCGAGAGGGAACACTAGACTCCTACGCAGGAGATTGTGCCTTGAACGATATGTCCGCACATACCAGGGAATGGTAAAAACCCCATGTCGGAGCTATCCCGTCTGCGCTGGCAGTGTCGTCGTGGCATGAAAGAGCTGGATGTGCTGCTGGAGGGTTATCTCAATAGCAATTTCAGCCAGGCAACACCGCCAGAACAGCAGGCTTTTGCTGGATTGCTGGAGTTACCAGACCCCATACTGATGGCCTATATCGTAGGCCGTGCATCACCTGAAAATGAGGAGCAGCGCCGTGTCATCGACACCTTACGGCGAACCCCTGGAGATTGAAATACGTCCGTCAAGGCTCATCGCTACTCTGCTATTTGCAACCCATGTGACAGCAGCGGTCATCAGCCTGCAACTACCACTGGCGCCTTTGAGCCGCCTTGTTATATTCCTTGCCATCCTTGGCAGCCTTATGTGGAATGTAGTTATTTTCTGGCGGCGTACACCCAGGCGTCTGCGCTGGTCATTGGAAGACGGATGGCGCATCACCGATTACCGTGGCAACAATCAGGCTATGGAACTCATGCCATCAGCGCATCTGGGCAGCTGGTTTGTGATTGCACATTTTAAAACACCCAGCGGCAAGCGATGCACGGTGATGCTGGCACGCGATAGTTGCAATCCGGAAGGATTGCGGCGTTTGCGGATAATGTTGAAATATGGCGCCCAGAAAAGCTGATAAACAGCAGGTTGTAACGTACGGAAGTTGCCAAATCCATTAATGTGTTTTCCAATCCACTGGTCGGTGATTGGCAGCAAAATTGGGCGGTACCAGTACGGTACTTTGTGGTGTATTCTGATTGTCGATTTCAGGATAATCCAGGGTGTAATGCAGGCCACGACTCTCCTTGCGCTGCATGGCTGAGCGGATGATGATCCTGGCGATCTGTGCGAGATTACGCAATTCGATTAGATCGCCAGTGATGCGGAAATTGCCGTAATACTCCTCGATCTCGTGCAGCAGAAGCTCGGTGCGGCTAAGGGCGCGTTTTAAGCGCTTGTTTGTACGCACGATACCGACGTAATCCCACATGAAGTGACGCAATTCGCTCCAGTTGTGTGAGACCACCACTTCCTCATCTGAATCCGTGACACGACTTTCATCCCATTTTGGCAGCAGCTTCGGTAAATGTTGCGGTTCGCCGTCGGCACCGGCTATATCCAGAGCCGCGGCTCTGCCCATGACAACGCATTCCAGCAGTGAATTGCTGGCCATGCGGTTGGCACCGTGCAGTCCCGTATAAGCGGTCTCACCGATGGCGTACAAGCCCTGCAGATCCGTGCGCCCACGCAAGTCGGTCATTACCCCACCGCAGGTGTAATGGGCCGCCGGCACCACTGGTATTGGCCCAGTTGCCATGTCGTGGCCAAAGCTTAGACAGCGCGCATAGATAGTCGGAAAGTGTTCCTGGATAAATGTCTTGGGTTTGTGGCTGATATCCAGCAACACATGATCGGTTCCAAGGCGTTTCATCTCGTGATCGATGGCGCGTGCCACGATATCGCGCGGCGCCATCTCTGCGCGCGCGTCGAATTTGCTCATGAAAGGTGTGCCATCTGGCAGCAGAAGCTTTCCACCTTCACCGCGTACTGCTTCGCTGATCAGGAATGATTTTGCAGCAGGATGAAACAGGCACGTTGGATGGAACTGCATGAATTCCATATTGGCGACCCGGCAACCGGCACGCCATCCCATGGCGATGCCATCGCCGC
>JAJYBN010000025.1 GCA_021779005.1 Pseudomonadota bacterium | reverse complement strand
GTCAGACGGGCCGGCGTGGCCTCGGAATCGTCCCCGCACACACGGCAGTGAACCCGTATAGCAGTGCTTTCAATCACCAGTTCGGCGTGCGCCGCAGGTCCGCCGGCGCGCGCCAGGTAAAAAGCGCGCTCCAGAAGTTCTGGCACCACGCCCGACAGTGGACCGACGCACAAGATTATGCGGGAGACATCCGCATCCGCATGCTCGGCGGCCACCACTCGCACCTGATCCAAGAGCGCCTGACAAACGGCCAATTCGTGCATTGTTTTGCCAGAGGTTTCGAACCTGGAATACCTATGTATCTTAATCGTTCAACCATAGCAGCATTTCGTAGGCAGGATTTGATCCAGATCAAGCCGGTGACCTTGCGCAGGCGTGTCCGTGGCTTGGGATCGGCGAGTTACATGATTTCTTGATATGGATCAAGACATTCATCTGAGAATGGGTTTATAAGCGTTGATCGTTATGTCGTCAGACGGGATTTCCGATGCGGTCAGCCACGTTACATATGGAAATAGCTGTCGACGACCCCCTTGAGCAGAGGGCCGCCGTCCTGGTCCTGGGTCTCGGCAATTCGTTGCTGGGAGACGATGGCGCCGGCGTCCAGGTCATACACCAACTGCGAAGCAGCCGCAGGTTGCCAACTGGCGTGCGCTTCGTGGACGGCGGCACCCTGAGTTTTTCACTGTTGGGTGATATCGAGAACACCGACAGCCTGATCGTGGTGGATGCCGCGCAACTGGGCGAAGCCCCAGGCACCGTGCACATCTACCGGGATCTGGCCATGGACCAGTTCTTGCTGAGCAAACGCAGTTGCTCGGTACATGAGGTAAGCCTGTCGGAATTGCTGGACATGTCGCGGCTCACCGGCCACCTGCCGTCCCGGCGTGCGTTCGTAGGCATCCAGCCGGAAGTCATCGATTGGCACACGGAGGTGTCGCCCTCCGTACGTTCCGGGCTGGAAACTGCCTGCACCCATGTCAGGGCATTGATCGCGCGGTGGACCTTATGATCGCCCGCCGGCTCTCGGATATACCCGTCAAAGTCGAGGGCGACGCCAGCAAGACCGGCAGTACCACCGGTACCGTCGGTGGCGGCCTGATCGCAATCCTGCGCGAGATCACCGAGATGCTGGAGCGCCTCGCCCGGTACGACGAATCTGCGGCCATTGATCTACGCAGCCTGCCGTTCAGTCCCAGCGACTACCAGAGTCTGCGCGAGTCCCTTGGCACTGGCGAAGTGGAAATCACGCTCAATGTGGATGGCATATCCCGGGTTCGGGAAACAGGCTTTGCGGGTGTCTGGTGGGTCGAGCACCGCAGTCCGGATGACGAGCTGCTGGCCGTGTTGCTGGAGATCACCAACATCCCGGAAATTGTTGTGACCAACAGGGATGAGGTGGCCAGAAGCGCCAACCGACTTCGCGACCGTTTGTCTATTCATACCGCCGGAGGGAACATACAGTGACCACCGCCAAGCGTCTGGAAACCATTGAAGATGTGCTGACTGCCAATGGCGTGAGTCGGCGCACGTTCCTCAAATTCTGCATCTCGACCGCGTCATTCATGGCGCTGGCGCCGAGCATGAGCACGGTGATCGCCAAGGAGCTGCTCAAGGCACGACGGCCATCGGTGATCTATCTCTCGTTCCAGGAATGCACAGGCTGCCTGGAATCGCTGACCCGCTCTTACACGCCCTCCGTCGAAAACATGATCTTCAACATGGTTTCGCTGGACTATGACGACACGCTGATGGCGGCCGCGGGCAAACAGTCCGAGGAAGCGCTCGATACCGTCATCAAGGAAAATTATGGCCATTACATGATGGTGGTGGACGGCGCGGTGCCACTGGGCAACGGCGGCGTATACAACACCCAAGGCGGCAAGAGCGCGGTACAGATACTCACGGATTCTGCGAAAGGCGCGGCGGCCATCGTATGTGTCGGCACCTGTTCGTCCTTCGGCGGTATCCCGCTTGCGCATCCCAATCCCACGGGCGCGGTGCCGGTATCGGACATCATCACGGACAAGCCCATCATCAATGTGTCCGGCTGTCCGCCGATTCCCGCGGTCATCACCAGCACGCTGGTTCACTACGTGACCCTAGGGGTACCAGCGCTGGATGCCCATCACCGACCCCTGGCGTTCTTCGGCAACACCATCCATGACCGTTGTTACCGCCGGCCGTTTTTCGACGAAGGCAAGTTTGCCAAGACTTTTGATGACGAAGGCGCACGCAACGGCTGGTGCCTGTATGAACTGGGCTGCAAGGGGCCAACGACTTATAACGCCTGTGCCACGACAAAATGGAACGAGGGCACGAGTTTCCCGATTGAATCTGGCCACCCCTGTCTGGGTTGTTCCGAGCCCAATTTCTGGGACCGCAACGGCAGCTTCTATGCGCCGCTGGCTGCTGGCCTGATCAGCAGCGTGGCACCCATCGGCGAGGCGGCTGGCGCCGGCGCCGCGGCCGGGGTCGGTACAGCCGCGCTGTCACGCCTGCGCAACCGCGCGAAAGTGAGGCAACGTGCAACCGAGAAGCAGACCTCGAAGGAGGAATGATCATGGAATTACTGGAGTTTGCCCGCGGTCCGGCCCTTAAGGTCGCACTGGTGGTGTTCTGTTTCGGGGTGTTATGGCGGCTGGTGGGAACCGTGCTGCTGCGTTTTCACCCCCATCTGTCGGTGCCCCGCAACGGCTTCTTCAAGTCTTTCATGCTGGGTCTGGCGGTAGCCGGTTCGCGATCTTGGCCGTATCGGCGGTTCATCGTACGCACCGGCTATGGTGAAGCCCTGGGTTACAGTTACCACATTGGCCTGTTCCTGGTGATACTGTTTTTTGCACCGCATGTGCTTTTTATCAAAAGCCTGTTCGGTGTCAGCTGGGCGACCCTACCAAGCAGTATTGTTACGATTATTGCGGTGGTGACTTTCACACTGTTACTGGCTGTTTTGTTCAGGCGTCTCGCCTACAGCGTGCTGCGCAAGCTGTCAAATTTCGACGACTATTTCAGCTGGTTTGTCACCACTTTGGTGATCGTGACCGGCCTGATGGCCACTGCCCATTTTGGAGCGCGCTACGAGACGCTGATGGCTTGGCATATCCTGAGCTTCGATCTACTGCTGATCTGGTTCCCGTTCGGGAAACTGATGCATGCGTTTTATATCTTTCCGTCCCGGATGATCAATGGTTACTTCCTGGCACGTAAGGGAGCGCCCTCATGAGTGCACAGTCTGTGAATGCTACAACCGCCGGCAAGGTGCGCGCCATGCCGGCCGACCTTCAGGGTGACCTGAGCAATCAGGCGCGGGTGGAGCGCGCCATGCAGAGTTTCGCCATGGACTATGGCGCCATGACGGCGCTCAGGCTCGAGTCCTGCATCCATTGTGGAATGTGCGCCGACGCCTGCCATTTCTATATCGCCACCGAGGATCCCCAATACACCCCGATTTTAAAAGTCGAACCGTTCAAGCAGGCCTACAAACGTGAGTCCGGTCCGTTTGCACTTTTTTTCAAGTTATTCGGATTGAAGCAGCGTGTGAGCGCCGCTGAACTGGAAAACTGGCAGCACCTGCTTTTCGACAGCTGCAACATGTGCGGACGCTGCAGCATCATATGTCCGATGGGCATCGATGTGGCCGCGCTCATCGAGCAGGCGCGCCGTGCCATGTTTGATGCGGGGCTGGCGCCGGCCGAGCTGTATGCGAAAGCCAGGCACCAGCAGCAGACTGGTCAGCCTGAAAGCTCTTCTGAGCCATACTTGGAGATGCTTAAGGCCATCGGCCGGGAATTTCATGTCGAAATTCCCATGGACAAATCCAAGGCCGATGTCATGTTGTGCGTGCCGCGTACCGACATTGAGCATTATCCAAAAGCCGTGGCGGCCCTGGCGCGCGTCATGCAGCACTTGGGTGTCGAGTGCACCTTCCGCAGCGAAGGGCTGGTAGCGGAAAACTACGGTTACTACGCTGGCGGGCGTGATTGGCAGCGGCGCATCAGCCTCAGGCTCATCGAGCAGGCGCTGGCCTGCCATGCCAAGGTGCTGGTGGTGCCGGAATGCGGCCATGCCTACACGGCGCTGCGCTGGGAGGCGGCCGAACTTTACGGCAAGCCGTTGCCGTTTCGCGTGCTGCATGTGACGGAATATCTGGCTGAGCAGCTGGAAGCCGGGCGTTTGAAATTGCACAAGGCTGGCAACGGCGAAGTGACGTTCCATGATCCCTGCCAATTGGCGCGCAAGGGTGGCGTTATGAACGCCCCCCGCCAACTCATGCAGGCGCTGGGATTGGATTTGCACGAGCTGGAAAACAGCAAGGCGTTCAGCTTCTGCTGCGGTGGCGGTGGCGGCGTGCTGGACATCAAACGTGCGGCACCGTTGCGTTACCGCACCATGGAATCCAAATTGCGCGAGGTCGATGATACCGGGGCGGGTACTTTCCTTACCAGTTGTTCCGATTGCCGGGCGACGTTTGACGATGCCAAAGCGCACTTTAACTGGGACAAATCCACCCACAGTCTGCTGGAGATGGTGGCGGATAACCTTGGATGAAGCATAGAGGTTTCTCATGAACTCACAAACGAAGATCGTCGTCGATCCCATCACCCGCATCGAAGGGCATCTGCGTATCGAAGCAGAGATTAACGGCAATACCATCGTCCGGGCTTCCAGCAGCGGCACCATGGTACGCGGGATCGAGATCATCCTGCGCGGCCGCGACCCGCGGGATGCCTGGGCGTTTGCGCAACGCATCTGCGGTGTGTGCACGCTGGTGCACGGCATCGCATCGGTGCGCACTGTCGAGAACGCTCTCAATTATGAAATCCCACCGAATGCGCAACTGATACGCAATCTCATGATCGCTGCCCAGTTCGTGCACGACCATGTCATGCATTTCTACCATCTGCATGCGCTCGACTGGGTGGATGTGGTTTCGGCCCTCAAGGCCGATCCGCAGAAGACTTCAGCACTGGCGCAATCCTTATCCAGTTATCCCCGCTCATCACCGGGCCTGTTCAGCGATGTGCAGCAGCGCGTCAAGAAGCTGGTGGAATCAGGTCAGCTTGGCATCTTTGCCAATGCCTATTGGGGAAGCCCGGTCTACAAGCTTCCGCCGGAAGCCAACTTGATGGCCGTGTCACATTATCTGGATGCCCTGGCCTGGCAACGGGAAGTGTGCAAGCTGCACACAATCTTCGGCGGCAAGAACCCGCACCCCAATTTCCTGGTGGGCGGTACCCCAGCCGCCATCAGCGTAGGCACGGGGGATACCACCGGCACCACTGCAGTGAACATGGTGGGACTGTCAACTGTGGCGAATATCATCGAGCAGATGCAGACCTTCGTGGACCAGGTATATGTCCCTGATACCCTGGCGATCGCATCCTTCTACAAGGATTGGTTTACACCCGGGCATGGCGAGGGCACTGGGAATTTCCTGTGCTATGGGGATTTCCCTGAGAAAGGCGATGCGGATCTTTCCAGCTACATGATTCCGCGGGGCGCAATCCTCAACCGCAATTTGAACGAGGTACTGGACATCGACCTGAACGCGGAAGACCAGATCAAGGAATACATTGGCCATTCCTGGTATGACTACAGTGTCGGCAAGAATGAAGGCCTGCATCCCTACCACGGTGAGACCAAGCTGGATTATACCGGTCCGACCCCACCGTACGACTATCTCAATACCGAGGCCTCCTATTCCTGGTTGAAGTCACCGCGCTGGCGCGGACATCCGATGGAAGTGGGCCCGCTCGCGCGCGTGTTGGTGCTGTATGCCAAGGGTAATGAGCAGACTCGTGAACTTGCGCAGATGGCGCTCGGCAAACTGGGCTTGCCGCTGGAAGCCATGTTCTCGACCATGGGCCGAACCGCTGCCCGCACCCTGGAAGCCAAGATCATTGCCGACTGGATGCCTACCTGGTACAAAAATCTGATGGCGAATATCGCCGCCGGCGACGTGCGCACCTTCAATGAGAAACTGTGGGAGCCCTCCACCTGGCCGAAACATGCCCAGGGGGTAGGGTTCACGGAAGCTCCGCGCGGTGCGTTGGCGCACTGGATCGTGATCGACGACGGCAAGATCACCAACTATCAGGCGGTAGTACCGAGCACCTGGAATGCGGGACCGCGTGATCCGGCCGGCAATGATGGACCCTACGAAGCCTCGCTCAAGGGGCAGACGCTGAACGATGTGAACCAACCGCTGGAGATCCTGCGCACCATCCACAGTTTCGATCCTTGCCTGGCCTGTGCCGTGCATATGGTGGACCCGGCCGGCGAGGAATTACTCAAAGTTCGCGTTTGCTGAGACAGGTAAGGCAGGCATCTCGAACGGGCGGACCCTAGCAAGTGGGCTTGCACGGAAGCGGCGCCATGTTTCTGTTTTGTCTGGCGGCTTTTCTATATCAAAAGCAACAGTAGTTATTAAAAGAGAAACAGATACTTAAGAGTCACTAACCACACCGAAGTTGCGGAAAGACCGCCATGAATTCTCTGGTTTCTGTATTAAAATCTTCGCGTGCGAATTTCCTCATCCTGCCGATCGTGTGTGTGTTCCTCGGGACTGCGATCGCATACCGGTTGACTGGGCATGTAGTCATCGTGGATGTACTGCTGGTCCTGCTAGGTGCGCTGATGGCTAATGTCAGCGTCAATCTGTTGAACGAATACCAGGATTTCACCAGCGGCCTGGATGCCATGACCGTGAAGACACCGTTCAGCGGCGGCAGCGGAGCGCTGCTGGTGCATCCGGAAGCCGCGGCCCTGACGTTCTCGGCAGCGGTGTTCAGTTTTGTGATCACCGCGGCTGTCGGCATCTATTTCATCTACGTACACGGCGTGGCGTTGCTGCCACTGGGGCTGCTCGGACTACTGATCATCGGCGTCTACACCAACTGGCTCACGCGCTATCCGCTGCTGTGCCTGATAGCCCCGGGCCTGGGTTTGGGCCCGCTGATGGTCACGGGTACCAGTTATGTGCTGATGGACGGATATAGCCGGGCAGCCTTTCTCGCCTCCCTGACGCCGTTTTTCCTGGTTAGTGAATTGCTACTGATCAACCAGTTCCCGGATGTGGAGGCGGATAAGCAGGTGGGACGTCGGCATTTCCCCATCACCCTCGGTCGTGGCCCCAGTGCCCGCATCTATGTGGCATTTTTGCTGCTATCGTTCGCACCGATTGCTGTCGGTGTCGGCATCGGATTGTTCCCGCGCATGACCCTGCTGGGGTTGATCCCATTGCTGGCGGCCCTACCGCTGGCTTATCAGGTGTTGCGCAAGGCCGAGAAGTCCAGGGAACTGATTCCCTACCTGGGCATGAACGTGGCGGTAATTATGTCGATCATCATTTTATTTGCACTCGGCTGGTTTTTTAAATTCTGACGGGCACGATTGCCCGGTTCTGGAGGCGTAACATGGAACTCAGTGTCGGAAAGATCATATTGATCCTGCTGGTGATAGTGTTGGTTTTCGGTACGGCCAAGCTGCCAAACATGGGCGAAGATCTTGGCAAGGCGGTCCGCAGCTTCAAGAAGGCATCCCAGGAAGGGGAAAGCCCGGAAGCCGATAAGCCGCAGAGCAAGACTGAAATCAAACCCTATAAATAATTGGAATGCGTATAACGCATGAACACGATAACCTGATTAGGCAGACACATGCTCGTAATATGAACAGGAAATTCTTATATATATTGTGCTTGATTGTTATGTTCATTGGGGGCGCTACATCAGCTGCCTTTGCACAGACTTCTACCGGAGACATGGGGTGGTCAAACTCTATATCTTTCGATCCCGCGAACAGTGATTCCCACCAAGGCAAATCTGTTGCGCAAACCAGATGCGCTGCATGTCACGGCGCAGACGGCAACAACAGTAATCCGCAATATCCAAAGCTCGCAGGTCAGGATCCATCATATCTTTACTCACAACTGCGTGCATTCAGCAACGGGGATCGACCTTCTGAGATCATGTCGGGTATCGTAGCTAGTTTGTCGGCATCAGACGCAACTGATGTGGTGGGCTTCTATGCCGAGCAGGTGATTCATCCAGACCCGGTCAAGGACGGGTCGTTGGCAGACAGCGGCAGGCACGTCTTCATCACGCAGGTTGGTCCTGGATCGATGAATGCCTGTATCGCCTGTCATGACAGGGCAAACCAGCAACATATGCCAATGATGGGACGGCCGATGATGGGAATGATGGGGCATGGGAAGTTGGGTACAATTGCCGTCCCGAAATTATACGGCCAACACGCGATTTACATCATCGACCAGTTGGACCGGTTTGCTTCCGGACAGCGTCCAAGTTCCATCATGGACAGTGTTGCTGCCACGCTTGACGAGCGGCAGCGGAAAGCGGTAGCCGAATATCTTTCAGGAATTCAATGAGGCTGGGAAATAGATGCATGGATCCTGCGACAGTTTAAGATGCCGGCGCCATGCCATACATGTCTTTAGCGCGCCTTTCGAAAGCTGTGATCAGTACTTTGCTAAATGTTTCAATCCACGGCGCCAATAGAACACCCAACGGGGGTGAATGAGTTGTGCAATCAACTTGCACGCGGACGTTGCATCCGTGCTCCAACCGAATAAAAGTCCACGCAATCAGAAAATAGTTGAAATGTTTGCTGGTGGATTCGACGCGGATCCAGTCGGGTCTGTGGAAACTGGCAGTGGAGTCGAAGGTCAGTGGTATATGGTCGATGCGGATTGCCTGACTGGTTCGTAAGGTGTTCGGGCCATGTTCAACAATATGTCCACTGAAGTCGATGGGCATGAAATCTTGGTAGTGTTCCATATCAATGACCAGATCGAACATCTGGTCAGCTCTGTAGGGAACATCACGCTCCAGGTTGCAGGACGGCATATATTCACGCCACTGTTCTGGATAGGACTTAGATGAACACCCGGCGCCAGCGCCTGGTGTTCAAGATGCGCTTTTGGCCGCTGCCGCAGCCTGGGCGGCCTCGGCCTTCTTGATGGCGGCGCCCACTTCCGGCGGCATGTAGGTGGCATCGTGCTTGGCGAGTACCTGCTGGGCTTCAAACAGTCCGCCCTTGTCCAGCTTCCCATACACCACGATGCCCTGGCCTTCACGGAACAGGTCCGGCAGGATCCCGGAGTACACCACCGGGATGGATTTCTGCATGTCGGTGAGGGTGAAACGCACGGTCATGCTGCCGGGGTTGCGCTGCACGCTGCCCATGGCCACCAGCCCGCCCATGCGGAATAGCTGGCCTACATGGGCATCGCCGGCTGCCACCTGTTCCGGGGTGTAGTAATACAGCAGGTTCTTCTTGAAAGCCTGCAGTCCCAGGGCCGTGGCCACCGCCATGCCGGCCACGATCACCACCACGATCAGCAGGCGCTTGCGACGTACCGGGGTCATGCGCGTAAACCTGTCTGCTTGGTGCCCGAGCCCAATCGTTTGGGCTGCGGTCGCCAGATGTCCAGCCTCAGAGTGTTGTCTGACCACGATGACACTAAGGCCATATGCGATTGGCGATACCGTCTTGTGCTATTCATTTCGGATGTTCCATGTGTTCAAACATAAGATGAGATTATCGTCACGAACAGGGAAATGATCAGTGCCAGTCCCAAGATGATGGCACTGGCGCCGAACAGTGTCGACACCACCACCAGGAACCTGGAGGGTGGCCCCACGATCATGCTGTCCAGCGTGCCTTCCGCGACCATGCGTTCGTATTGGGCCGGGCGTTCTTCCTTGAAGCTTTCCAGCGGCACACGCCCCGTGAAGATGGAGATGCTCATGGGGAATTTGTCGGGTCGGAAATGGTTGTGGAAGAAATGGAACACGAAGATGAAGCCCACGGCCAACAGGGCCTCTTCGCCGTGGATCACCAG
>JAJYBN010000024.1 GCA_021779005.1 Pseudomonadota bacterium | reverse complement strand
AGCTTTCAGTCAGGAGCTGCCGGCGAAACAGCAACTGGCACCGCGTGAGTTGTATTACGAGTCGGTTACCCAGCTCCAGGAGGAGCTGGGTGCCGGGAAAATAACTTCCGTTGAGCTCACTCGGGACTTCATCCGACGCATCCAGGCGCTCGACCAGCACGGCCCACATGTGAATTCTGTCATCGAGCTCAACCCGGAGGCATTGAAAATAGCCCGTGCGCGGGACCGCGCGCGCAAAGCCGGTAAAGCTCGCGGCCTGTTGTTCGGTATTCCGGTGCTAGTGAAAGACAACATCGATACTGGCGAAAGCATGCAGACTACCGCTGGGTCATTGGCACTGGCAGGCCCGTCGGCAAGTGAGGATGCCACTGTGGTCGCCAAACTGTGGGCGGCCGGCGCCATCCTGCTTGGCAAAACGAATCTCAGCGAATGGGCAAATTTTCGTTCCAGTTATGCGACCAGCGGCTGGAGTGGGCGCGGCGGCCTGGCTCTCAATCCCTACGTGCTGGATCGCAATGCCTGTGGATCCAGTTCCGGCTCTGCCGTCGCAGTCTCTGCCGGCTTCGTGACGGTGGCTTTGGGCACGGAGACCGACGGCTCACTGACTTGTCCAGCATCAGTCAATGGCATCGTGGACATAAAACCGACACTTGGCTTGGTGAGCCGCGCGGGCATCGTCCCCATCTCCCACAGCCAGGATGTCCCGGGCCCCATGACACGCAGCGTCACTGATGCCGCTGCGGTGCTGTCTGTGATTGCCGGCAGCGATCCGCGCGATCCGGCGACTGTGGATGCCGACAAACATGCGACCGACTATATGCAGTTCCTACAACCGGATAGCTTGCGTGGCAAACACATCGGTGTTGTCTGCGGGCTGGCGGGTTTCGATCCGAATGTGGACCGCATACTCGACCAGAGCGTCACGGCGTTACGCGCAGCCGGTGCCACGGTTATGCCGGTAAAAATGCCGCATCTCCAGGACTATGAGAAAGCGGAAATGACCGTGCTGCTCTACGAGTTCAAACATGACCTCAATTCCTACCTCGCCACACGCAGAGGACTCAAGGTGAAGACTCTGGCAGACATCATTGAATTTAACCGGCAACATGCACGGCAGGAGATGCCGTGGTTTGGCCAGGATTTGTTCATCGCAGCAGAAGCGAAAGGGCCGTTGACCGACAAGGCCTATACCGAGGCGCTCGCCGAAGAAAAAAGATTGACCGGTCCGGAGGGCATCGATGCGGCCTTGAAGGCGGGTGCGCTGGATGCACTCATGGCACCCGCATCCGGGCCGGCTTGGACCACCGATTTGGTCAACGGAGATCACAGTGGTGGCGGCGGCGATAGCCCGGCAGCGGTGGCGGGCTACCCCTCGATTACCGTTCCGGCCGGGAATGTACATGGACTGCCGGTGGGTATGGTGTTCTTTGCGGGCCGATGGAGTGAACCTACTTTGATAAGCATCGGCTATGGTTTTGAACAGGCCACGCGGGCGCGTATCCGGCCGCGGTTTCTCTCGCACGTATCCGATACGGATGCAGTCCCAAGCATGGCTGAGCCGCATGGAACATATTCAATCAGCGCCCCGGCGCCGATTTGCCCCAGCAACACGCCTTGATAGGTGATTTGTTGCCGAGATAATTCAAGTCCCAATAGATATGCCGCCTCAGCGCGGCATATTTACAAGCGCCGGGTCAGACCATCAGCCAGTCGCGCGCACTCTGGACATTTCCTTGAGTACCAGGTCTATTTGTTCGACTGCCCAGTCGATCTGTTCGCGGGTGATGACCAGCGGTGGTGCCAGCCTCACTACGGTCTCGTGGGTCTCCTTGCTGAGAATGCCCTGAGCCATGAGTCGTTCACAGACTTCGCGCGCTTTGGCCTTGCTTGGGTCTATCTCGATTCCAATAAATAATCCTTTGCCGCGCAGCGCCTTAATGAGTGGACTCTTTAGCAAGCGGAGCTTATCTAAAAGATATGCGCCCATCTCGGCAGAATGTTCTGCGAGTTTTTCTTCCATCAGCACATTTAGCGCTTCCAAACCCACGGCTGCCGCCAATGGATTGCCGCCAAAGGTGCTGCCGTGGTCACCGGGGGTGAATACGTCCATCACTTCACGTCCCGCCAGGAACATGGAGACCGGTAGCAAGCCTCCACCCAGGGCCTTGCCGAGGATCAAGCCATCCGGTTGCACATTCTCATGCTGGCAGGCCAGCAATTTGCCGGTGCGGCCAAGACCTGTCTGGATTTCATCGCAGATCAGCAGCACGTTGTGCTGTTTGCAGAGCTCAGCGGCTTTCTTCAGATAGTTGGCCGGCGGGATCACGATGCCGCCTTCACCCTGTATCGGTTCCACCAGAAATGCAGCGGTATTCGGTGTGATGGCTTTTTCAAGCGCGGTTATATCTCCGTAGGGAATGATTTTAAAGCCGACTGGGAACGGTCCAAAACCGTCTTTGTATTGTGGCTCGCTGGAATACCCGACGATGGCGATTGTGCGGCCATGAAAATTGCCGGTGCAGACGATGATTTCAGCTCTGTCGGCGAGCACACCTTTGACCTTGTAAGCCCATTTGCGGGCAGCTTTCATGGCAGTTTCCACCGCTTCCGCGCCGGTGTTCATGGGCAGTGCTTTGTCCATGCCCGTAAGCTCACAGACTTTCTTCAGGAACGGACCGAGTTTGTCGGTGTGGAAGGCACGCGAACAGATGGCAAGTTGCGCCGCCTGCTGTTGCAAGGCTTTCAGTAGGCGCGGATGTGCATGGCCGTGACTTACGGCCGAATAGGCGCTCATCATGTCCAGGTATTTGTTGCTGGCATCGTCCCATACATACACACCTTCGCCGCGCGTCAGCACCACCGGCAGCGGGTGGTAGTTATAGGCGCAATAGCGGTTCTCGAGTTCGATGGTTTTGTTCATAGCGGTGTCACTCTGCTAGTAGCGCCTTGTTTTTGGACGCCCTATAGGGGAAAAACAGTATGATACTCAAAGCAGTAAGTGCATACAAAATCAGCCATACGGGACAATGATCCATGCATCTTGATCTTGCAGCTGTAATTGCCGTCATTCTCTTGCTCGGTGTGGGCGCTCAATGGCTCGCATGGCGCATCCAGCTGCCAGCCATCATCCTGTTAAGTGTGTTCGGCATTCTGGCTGGACCGGTATTGCATGTGCTGCAGCCATCAGTACAGTTCGGCCATGCCTTGCAGATGATCATCAGTCTGTCAGTAGCGGTGATACTCTTCGACGGCGGGTTGAACCTCCGGTTCCATGAACTGCGGCATGCAGCCACGGGTGTGCGGCGCCTGGTTTATCTCGGTGTGCCCATCAGCTTTCTCGTTTATTCACTCGCCACGCATTACATCGGCGGTTTGTCGTGGCCGGTGGCGGCTGTGTTTGGCGCCATCATCGTGGTCACGGGACCCACGGTGATCATGCCGCTGCTGCGCCATGCCAAGCTCACACGCCGGGTCGCGTCGTATCTCAAGTGGGAAGCCATCATCAACGATCCCATCGGGGCACTGCTGGCAGTGTTGGTATTCGAGTATTTCATCTATTCGACCAGTGGACGTTTCTCCGGGCAGGTGGCCTGGAATCTGACAGTCGCAGTCGCAGCCGGCGGTGGACTCGGTGGAGGCGTGGCGTACATCACCGGCCTGGTATTTCGTCGTCACCTGGTACCGGAATATCTGAAATTGCCCATCACCCTGGCGTTGGTGATCGTGGTGTTCGTGGGTACGAATATGCTGCAGGAGGAAGCTGGTCTGTTGGCGGTAACGGTCATGGGCATCGTGATGGGGAATATGCGGCTTCCCAATATCGAAGAGATGCGGCGCTTCAAGGAATATATCAGCATCCTGCTGGTATCCATCATCTTTATCGTGCTGACGGCTGACCTGAACCCAAGCATCCTCACCAAGCTACGCTGGGATGGCATGCTTCTGATATTTGTCATCATGGTAATTGCGCGCCCTTTCGCTGTCTGGGTCGCCACCTTCGGCGCAGGTATACCCAAACGCGAACGTTTATTGCTTGCCTGGATTGCACCGCGTGGTGTGGTGGCCGTGGCTACGGTCGGTGTCCTCGCGCCGCAGTTGCAGATCGCCGGCTACCAGGATGCCGATCTGTTGGTGCCGCTGGTATTCGTACTGGTGTTCGCCAGCGTACTGGTGCATGGACTGACACTACAGTGGATCGCGCGTGCCTTCGGCTTGGCCGCCGTAGCCAGCAACCGGGTGCTGATTGTGGGCGCATCACCCTGGGCGACAGGTTTTGCGCAAGCCCTGATCAAAGCAGGCGCCAATGCCCTGATCGTGGATAATTCCTGGAATCGCCTGAGTAAGCCGCGCCTTGCCGGCATTCCGGTGTACTACGGCGAGATCCTTTCCGAAACCGCGGAAGCAGCCCTTGAGCTGCACGACGTAGGGATATTGTTGGCCAGCACCAGCAATGATGCTTACAACGCCTTGGTCTGCACAGGCTTCGCTCCATCCATCGGACGCGGTCAGGCATACCAATTGCCCATGCATGCAGCCGAGGTGGGCGATCCCAAGGGCGTCACCCGCGGGATGCGCGGACGCATTGCTTTCGGTGATGAAGCGCTTTATGAGGAATTGTGGCGAAAACTGAATCTCGGCTGGACATTTCAGAACACCGGTCTCAGCGAGACCTATACCTATGATAAATATCTGGCGGACAGCCCCGAGGGTGGCCAACAACTCATGGCGGTGAAACGTGGTGGTGGACTTATGCTGTATGCCGAGAACACGACATTCTCACCCGGATCCGGCGACACCATCATAAGTTTCGGCCCGTCTCGCAAAGAGCATCCATCAGCGGCACCATCCGCATGAGCGCCAGCCGCAGTGTGAGCTTTCCCGGTTCAGCGGGCGTACTGGAGGGCCTGCTGGATGTACTGCCAGTAGAGACGCACGCCATCGCCGTCGTGTGTCATCCGCATCCGCTACAGCACGGAGCCATGACCAATAAGGTGACTTACATCCTGGCGCGCGCTTTCAACGACCTGGGCGCTGTGAGTCTGCGCTTTAATTTCCGCAGTGTCGGCAAAAGCGCCGGCCGTTTCGATAACGGCATCGGTGAAACTGGCGACACACTGGCAGCCATGGATTGGTTGAGCGCGAAATATCCAGGTCTGCCGCTGTGGCTTGGCGGTTTTTCATTCGGGGCCTACGTAGCCTTGCGCGCCCAAAGCGAACGCGCAGTCAAACGACTGGTGACGGTAGCGCCGGCCGTTGAGCGTTTCGACACTGCGTCGATCAAACCACCAGTTTGCCCCTGGCTGCTCATCCAGGGTGATGCCGATGAAGTGGTGTCGCCGCAAGCGGTCCATGACTGGGCCAGGAAACTGCCGCGACCACCATCAATCTCAATCCTGAAAGGCGCCGGTCATTTTTTTCATGGACGCCTGAATGATGTGCGGCAGGCGGTAGTCGAGCATTTTTCCGTCCGCGAAGACGGACGTTGACTCTTCTGTTAGACTTTTCCTGTAGTTTTGCCCACACATTTTACCCATCAGGGAGAATAGCACATGCGCTGTCTGTTGCTAACCTGCATATTGTTCAGCTTGACCACCAGCGTCTTTGCCAGCAATAACATCAACAACTTGCCGGCCCTTACACAGAGCCAATTCCAGGATCTATCCACTGATGTTGCTGCGGTGATATCTTTAAAGCAGTTGGAAGGCGCTGCACCTGAAGGTATCACGGGCTTTGACGTGAGTTTGGATATGAGCACCACGAATGTCGCGCACCCTTCCGATTGGGACCTTGCCACCAACAGCACAGGAATTACAAATGTTCCGATGGCGCGGGCGCGGATCAGCAAGGGCTTGCCATTTGGTTTCGATATCGGTGGATTCTACAGTTATGCACCGAACAGCAACATCAAAGTGTTTGGTGGTGAGCTCCGCTACGCGATAGTCGAAGGTAGCGATGTGATGCCCGCCATCGGCGTGCGTGCGGCTTTCAGCCAACTCGCCGGTGTTAATCAGTTATCCTTCAACAGCAAGAGTCTGGATTTCTCCATCTCCAAGGGATTCGGTCCCTTCACTCCCTATGCCGGCGTCGGCCGGGTGTGGGTGAACAGTAATCCGGATGCATCCACTGGACTGAGTGACACGAGTTTTGGCAACAGCGAGATGTTCGTGGGCTTGTCCATGAGCTTCATTGCAGTGCACGTGGCCCTCGAGGCCAACCGTATCGCCAGCAACAACACTTACAGCCTAAAACTGGGGTTCGGCTTCTAAGCCATTTACAAGACGCTTTGGAGCATAGGCTGGCGGAGCTGTTGTACGTGCCACCCAGGGAATGGATGCTGGCAAAACATACGGCAATCGCGCTGGACGAGACGGCACTGCCGACGGAGTGCCGGATAGCAGAAGTAGCGTGAAGAACTGGAGCGGAGCCGCGTTTCCGCGGCTCCGAACCGAATTGGTTTACTTCACCATGTCCTTCATGGCCTTGAGGGCCTGGATCTTCACTACGTTGCGCGCAGGCTTGGCCTTGAAAATGGTCGGCTGGCCCGTGAACGGGTTGATACCCTCGCGTTCTTTGGTGGCAGGCTTGCGCACTACGCGGACTTTCATGAGTCCCGGTACCACGTAAACACCCGGACCCTTCTTGCCGAGGCTCTTGCCGATGAGCTCGGCCAGTCCCTCGAATATTCCTGCCACCTGTTTGCGGCTCAAACCTGTGGAGTGGGCCAGATATGCATAAGTTTCCGATTTGGTGAACGGCTTGTTCGCCGAGATAACCGGGGCCTTGGTAGCTTTGGCGACGGTCTTCACCTGCGCCTTGGCCTTGGAAGCTGATTTCTTCATCGCAGCCATTTAGGTCTCCTCTGGATGGCAGTGCAGAACACGCCGCGAAATCTAGCACACGCCGGGGAAAAGTGTGAGGGTTTTCGCTAAAAAACACCGGTTTTTATGCTGTCTGCGAAGTTTTTAGGCCGACTGCTGCCTACAAGTCGATAACAAGCCAACTATCAGCGTAATGGCCATTGCAGGGGCAGCAGGATATTGACCACCTGCAACAGGATCAAAACGACCAAAGGCGAGAGGTCCAGACCACCCAGCGGTGGGATCAGCTTGCGGACAGGTTGTAGCAAGGGGGTATTGATGCTCCACAGCAGACCGGCTACGGGATTGCGCTGGCTGGCATTCGTCCAGCTCAGGATGGCTTCAACCAGGATGGTCACGAAGTACAGGTTGACCAGCAGGAAGGCCAGCTTGAGCAGTGTCCACCAGGCAAGATCCAGCACATCAGGAAAACCAACCACGATGACCAGCACCAAGGCCACGTTGATGAGCTGCAGTAGGATTGCCAACACCACGGCTGCAAAATCCATTCCACGCCAGCCAGGAATGATACGCCGCAGAGGCAGCAGTAGCGGATTGGTGATTTTCACGATGGCCTGGCAGATGGGGTTATAGAAATCCGCACGCATCCACTGCAGAAGAAATCGCAGCATGACCGCAGCGGTGTATAAACCGAACAGGGTGTTTATGAGAAACACCAGCGCATAGAGTCCACGGCCGTTCATGAGGTCTCCTTGCCGAAATCGTCAGAAAGTTGCACGCCACGGTCACGCGCGGCGGTCAATGCTTGTAGAAAGATTCCACGCAATTTATCCGAATCCAGGATTTTGAGGGCCGCCGCCGTGGTACCGCCCGGGGAGGTGACTTGTTTTCTGAGTATCGCCACATTTCCCCGGCATTCAAGCGCCATGCGGGCGGCGCCAAGGGCAGTCTGCTGAACGAGTTTACTCGCGGCATCCGCTGGTAGTCCCAATTCACGTGCAACTGCTTCCATGATCTCCATGACCAGGAAAAAATAGGCGGGGCCGCTGCCGGAAACAGCGGTGACCGCATTCATGAGGCTTTCATCGTCGATCCAGAGTGCCAGTCCCACAGCCTTGAACATTGCCTCGGCCAGTACGCGCTGCGCGTTGCTGACCTTTGGATTGGCATACAGGGCTGCGGCCCCCGCGCCGATCAGCGCCGGTGTATTGGGCATGGCACGCACGATCGCAGCCGGGTAGCCGAGCCAGCGGTGGATGTGCTTTTCGGGAACACCGGCTGCGATGGAGATGATGAGTGGCTGATTCTCGCCAAGCGCTGTGGACAATGGGCGAGCAGCATCGCGAAATACCTGGGGTTTGACTGCGAACACCACCACCTGGGCGCTACCTACCGCTTCCAGATTATCGGCACAAGTCTTGACTTGAAACCGTTGGCGCAGGTGTTCCAGTTGTTTGGCATCTGGGTCCGCGACGCGGATATGTTTTGCATCGAAGCCCGTGCGCAGTAGGCCGCCTATCAGGCTGCCTGCCATATGGCCACCGCCGATGAACGTGATATGAGTGTCAGTGACCAAGGCATTCTCCAAAGTTCGCACCAGCATAACGGTTTATTGCTTGCTCACAAATCTTTGTGCGGACGCGTGCCGAAGATAGCAGTACCAATGCGTACCATGGTGGAGCCTTCCAGGATGGCGGCTTCGAAGTCGCCCGACATGCCCATGGACAGGGTATCAAGCCTATGACCTTGGTGATTAAGCGCGTCGAACAGCTCACGCAGACGGCGAAATCCACTACGTTGCGCTGCCACCTCGGCTGTGGGCGGCGGGATGCACATGAGTCCGCGAAGCCGCAGCTGCGGCAAACCCGTGATGTACTGCACCAGCGCCGCGAGCGCTTCAGGCATGACGCCACTTTTCCCAGGCTCGTCGCCTAACCGTACTTCGATACAGACGTTCAGGGGTGGCAGTGTCACGGGCCTTTGGTCAGAAAGACGTTGCGCAATCCGTTCCCGGTCAACCGTATGCACCCAGTCAAAATGCTCTGCAACTTGCCGGGTCTTGTTAGCCTGTAATGCTCCGATAAAGTGCCAAATCAGTCCCGGTTGATGTTTTAAGGCTCCCAGTTTGGGCAAGGCTTCCTGCAGGTAGTTTTCACCGAAACCCATTTGACCGGCCTCATAGGCTGTGGTGATGACCTCGGCCGGCCAGCCTTTGCTGACCGCCAACAAGCGCACACTTGCGGGATTACGGTTAGCCTGCAGTGCTGCCGCCTTGATGCGCGCACGTACAGAGGCCAGATTTTGGGGTATAGCTTCCAGGGTTGCGCGAGTCATGCCGGTATGGGTATCGTGGATAGCCGACAGGTCTATGAACAATAGCTCTGTAAGGCTCGTTATACTACTTTATAAGGTGGCGGCCACAGCCGCTGTTCCGTAATGCGGATAGACGCCGCATCCAGGGGAGTGATATGGCTTTTGATATTTCCCAATTGCTGGCCTTCAGCGTCAAGAACAAGGCTTCCGACCTGCACTTGTCCGCAGGCGTACCCCCCATGATCCGCGTGGACGGTGACATGCGCCGCGTCAATATGCCGGCCATGGAGCACAAGGACGTGTACGACATGGTGTATGACATCATGAACGACAAGCAGCGCAAGGACTATGAAGAATTCCTGGAGTGCGATTTCTCGTTTGAGATCCCGAGCCTGGCGCGTTTCCGTGTCAACGCCTTCAACCAGAACCGCGGCGCGGCCGCCGTGTTCCGCACCATTCCCGAAAAGATCTTGACCCTTGAAGATCTGAATGCGCCCAAGATCTTCATCGATATCGCCAACCAGCCACGCGGACTGGTGCTGGTGACCGGCCCCACCGGCTCTGGCAAATCCACCACGCTTGCGGCCATGGTCAACTATATAAACGAAAACGAGTTCGGCCATATCCTGACCATCGAGGATCCGATCGAGTTCGTGCATGAAAGCAAGAAATGTCTGGTCAACCAACGTGAGGTGCATCGCCACACTCTGGGATTCAACGAAGCGCTGCGCTCAGCTTTACGCGAGGATCCGGATACCATCCTGGTGGGC
>JAJYBN010000023.1 GCA_021779005.1 Pseudomonadota bacterium | reverse complement strand
CCGTCCCAGCAACGCTAACAGTTGCTTGAGGTTTGTCTGGCCGATGAGATTCACAGGCCGGCTGTGCGCGGCCCGTGTGATCGCTGCACCGTATTCACGTTCAACAGCACTCGGTCCACCACTCAGGAGCACGCGTAACCCGAGCTTTTCTGCGGCATGGTCTGCGACCGCGGCATAGCGTTCTGCACGCCAGTTACGGAAGTTGCGGAAACGCGCATTGGCACAGGGGCTGATGACCAGTGCAGGCGTGTTGTCCGGAATCTGATCACGGGCGAAAGCTTGCGCCTCTGCCGGCACCGGGATGTCCCAACGCAGCACCCGTTGCGTGATGCCACAGGTTTCGGCGAATCCGAAGAAGCTGTCCATCACATGCTGGCGGGGTCTATAGGGGATGCGGCGGTTACTGAACAGCCACTGCCAATCGTGAGCCTGTTGCCGGTCAAAACCCAGCTTCACCGGTGCGCGAATTGCCAGGCTGCTCGCCAGGCTGGCACGCAGCGACATTTGCATGTGCAGCAACAGATCGAAATCCCGGCCGCGCAAAGTGCTGTGCAATAAGCGGTAAGCGCCAAGACCTTTGGCTTTGTCGAAGATGATAAACTCGATGCTGGGGATGTCTGCCACCAGACTCGCTTCCAGTCTGCCGATGATCCAGGTGAAGCGTGTGTCCGGCCAGGCAGCCTGCAGGCTGCGCACCACCGGCAGTGTGTGGCATACGTCGCCCACGGCGGAGAGACGCAGGATGCAGACACGGGCAGGTGGTTTCATCACTTGGGGCATGCAGGATGGCTGAACGCACAGTCGCCACAAAACGGGGATTCATCCTATACGATGATGCGCTCACAAGCCACGCAGGCGAGGAGCTGTTCTCCGCGCGTCATTGGGCACGGCACACGTCACTGCGCGGCGCCATCGGTGGACGTGGCAACACCTGGATACTGGCCGGCGGCAACGATGAATGGGTGTTGCGACATTACCGCCGCGGCGGTGTGGTGCGGCGTTTCAGCCGGGATCTGTATCTCTGGCAGGGGTTGGTGAACACCCGGCCATGGCGGGAATGGCGGTTGTTGTCAGCTCTATATAGGAAGGGGCTGCCAGTGCCGCAGCCTGTGGCCGCACAGGTGTTGCGCTATGGCCTGGCGTATCGTGGCGACCTGATTACGCGCCTGATACCGGACACGCTATCTCTGGCGGCGCGACTGCGTGAAAGCAACATCGAGAGCCTGCCCTGGGATCGTATCGGTGCCTGCATCCGCCGCTTCCATGATGCCGGTGTCTACCACGCTGATCTGAATGCCCATAACATCCTTCTCAACAGCGTTGCTGAAATATTCCTGGTCGACTTCGACCGCGGCGAGCAGCGTGCGCCCGGTGTGCTGTGGCAGGAAGCCAATCTCGGGCGTCTATTGCGTTCGCTGCGCAAGCTCGCGATCCCGAGTGTCGCCGAAGGACATGCCTGGTCGAGGCTATTGAAAGGCTACAACCGTATCGGTTGATTCACGCGCGTGGGACTTTCTTGAAGCGGTCGTGACTCCATAGATATTGCTCCGGCGCGCGCCGGATATTATCTTCCAGAAACTTGTTGATGCGCGCTGCATCTGCTGCAGGATCATCGCTGGGGAAATTCTTCAGTGCGGGGAATATCTCAAGCCGGTAACCACGGCTGCCCGGAAGGCGTTCGCCGAAAAACGGTACCACCGGCGCCGCGCTGGAGTGCGCCACTCGCGAGAGCGCGGGGTTGGTGGGGGCCGGGATACCGAAGAATGGCACCATGATGCTGCCCTTGCCCCGGTAGCCTTGATCGTTGGCATACCAGATGGGTTTGCCTTGCTTGAGCCCCATGAGCAGCGAGCGAACGTCGTTACGCGGGATGGCGCGCTCAAAGATTCGTTCACGATTGCGACGCATGACGTCTTCAATGACCGGATTGGCGATCGGCCGGTACATAAACTGCATATCGGTATGCATTCCGAGGATGCGGCCGATTATTTCCAGCTGGGTGAAATGACCCGCTAGCAACAATACGCCGTGGCCCTGCGCACGTGCCGCCTGCAGATGTTCCATACCGCGCACCTCGGTTGTCAGACGGCGCAGACGATGCTCACTCATCCACCAGCACATGCCGAACTCGATGACCCCGGTCCCCAATGCAGTGAAATGATTCTTTGCTATCTTCAGGCGCTGCTTTTCGGTCATCTCCGGGAAACACATGCGCAGATTGACCAGCGTCACTTGCCAGCGGCGCCTGGCGAGCAGGCGCAAGATCCGTCCAAGTGCGTAGCCGACCATAAGCTGCATCTTATATGGACACCATACGACCAGACGCATGAAGCCGAGCAGCAACCAGGTGGGCCAGTATCGGGGTTTGAGTAATCGGTATTGCATGCATGCTGGGGTGCGAAGGCTGGGCGGTCAGTGTAAGGGTGGCATCACATCCGGCACAACTGCCTTGAGTGGCGCAGGCCCATGTTATGATGCGGCGCGTTTCCCGAGGCTCGCTGGGGTTTGCATGAACATCCGCATCCCGCAATTTGACGGCGTGCGCGTGCTGGTAGCAGGCGACGTGATGCTGGACCGTTACTGGTTCGGCGCTACTGGACGAATCTCGCCCGAAGCACCGGTGCCGGTGGTTCATGTGCAGGATACCGAGGAACGTCCGGGCGGCGCTGGCAACGTGGCCGTAAACCTGGCGAGCCTGGGGGTACAGTGCACGGTACTTGGCATCACCGGAGACGACGCCGCTGCCGATACACTCGCGGCCAGCATGCAGGCCCGCGGCGTGCAGTGTCGCTTCACCCGTATCAAAAATGCATCGACCACCACCAAGCTGCGGGTGCTGTCACGCCACCAGCAATTGATCCGTCTGGATTTCGAAGCGGGTTTCGGCAACCTGGCCAGCGCACCACTGTTGCCGGTGTTCACGAAAGAATTGGGCAATTCCGATGTCATCATCCTGTCAGACTACGGCAAGGGCAGCCTGGCTGGAGTGCAGGATCTGATCACAGCGGCGCGCGCTGCCGACAAGATTGTTTTGGTAGATCCCAAGGGACGGGATTTCAGCAAATACCGGGGCGCGACTGCCATCACACCCAACCTTGCGGAACTGGAAGCGGTGGTGGGTGAGTGTCCGGGCGAAAGCGTCATCGTCAGCAAAGGCGAGAAATTGCGGGAACAGCTGGGTCTGCAAGCTCTGCTGGTGACGCGCGGCGAACACGGTATGACCCTGCTGCAGTCACACAAGACTCCACTGCATTTGCCCACCCAGGCACAGGAAGTCTCGGATGTCACCGGCGCCGGTGATACGGTGATCGCGCTGCTGGCGGCCGGGCTAGGTGCAAAACTGGATTTTCCGGAAGCCGCAGCGCTCGCTAATTTCGCCGCCGGTCTGGTGGTGGCGAAACTCGGAGCCGCTTCGGTCACGCCTGTTGAACTGCGGCTCGCCGCCCAAAGCCGCGACGGTGACGGCATATTGAGCGAAACCGCAGTTCTGGATGCAGTCGCACACGCGCGCAGCCAGGGTGAGCGCATCGTCATGACCAACGGCGTGTTCGACATCCTGCATGCAGGTCATGTCAGTTATCTCGCGGAAGCACGCCGGCTCGGAAGCCGTCTGATCGTGGCGGTGAACGATGACGCCTCCGTGCAGCGTCTCAAGGGCGTAAACCGGCCGATCAACACCCTGCAGAACCGCATGCGGGTGCTGGCGGGACTGGCGAGTGTGGATTGGGTGGTGCCGTTCTCCGAGGACACGCCTGAGCGACTGATCTGCAAGCTGTTGCCGGACATCCTGGTGAAGGGCGGGGATTACAAACCGGAACAGGTGGCCGGTTACCGCTGCGTGACAAACAATGGTGGCCAGGTGCGTATCCTGAAATTTATAGATGGCATATCGACCACGTCCACTATCGATAAGATCCGCGGGAAATAATCCGAATGGCGGTGCGTTTCCTTTATACCCTGGCTTTGTCACTGCTGCTGCCATTCGCGTTCGTATGGATGTTCTGGCGCACCCTGCGTCAGACCGGGCATGCGGACAAGCTCGGTGAGCGATTCGGCAGTTCCCCGTATCTGCCACGCAATGAGATTATCTGGCTGCACGGTGCTTCGATGGGCGAGGTCCGCGCCATGGCCCCGCTGGTTAAAGCCTTACACCGGGAATACCCCAAACATCCGCTGCTGGTCACCAGCTTCACCGGTAGCGGCCGTACCCAGGCCCAGGCTCTGTTCGGCGCGCAGGCCCTGGTGGCGCAACTTCCCTATGATCTGCCTTTCTGTGTGAATCGCTGGTTGAAGTGCGTAAGCCCAGTCATGGGTATCGTCATGGAGACCGAGATCTGGCCGAACCTATTCGCCGCCTGTACGCGCCGGCAGATTCCGCTGCTGCTGGTGAGTGCACGCCTGTCGGAGCGCGGCCTGGAGCGTTTCCGTCGCGTGCCACGCCTGGTGCGCGCAGCCCTCGCTCAGGTGACTGCCATCGCCGCACAGACAGCCGCGGATGCCGAAGGCTTTCAGCAACTGGGGGCGCCGCAGGATCGACTGTCGGTCATGGGCAACCTCAAATTCGATGTGCAATTGCCCGATACGTTGAAACAGGAAGGGCGGTCCCTGCGCGCTAAACTCTTCGGCAAGGCCATGGTGATGGTCGCCGGCAGCACCCGCGAAGGCGAGGAAGCGCAGGTGTTGACTGCATACCGCAGCCTGCTCGATAAACATCCGGATTGCGTACTGGTGCTGGCGCCGCGCCACCCGGAACGCACCAACAGTGTCGCCGAACTGATCAAGGGTCAGGGCCATGTTTGCCGGCGCCGCAGTGCCGGCGAACTGCCGCTCAAGCCGGGTGAAGTGCTGTTGCTGGACACGCTCGGAGAACTCACGCACTTCTACGCGGCTGGGCACGTGGCCTTCGTGGGTGGCAGCCTGGTGCCGGTGGGTGGGCATAATCTACTGGAACCGGCGGCCATGGGGTTGCCGGTGCTGGCGGGCCCGAATCTGGACAATGTGCGGGATGTCGCGGAAATGCTCAAAGATGCGGGCGGCCTGATCGTGGTGAACGATGCCCACAATCTGGGCGAGGCCTTCGTGTGGCTGGTGGGTAATCCGGGCACCCGACAGCATATCGGTCAGGCCGCGCAGCAGACCGTGATTGCCAACCGTGGAGCGTTGGACAAAGCGCTCAAGCTCATCGGCCTGGTGCTGGCCCGGAAATAAATCACCCGGCGTACGGCCGGGTGATAATCAGCGATCAATCTGGATTTACGGTTTAGTTGCCACCACCCGATGTGGTTCCCGGCATCGCAGCTGCACTGGATGATGACTGTGTGTCCAAGGGTGACATGGGTGTGGGTACCTGCAGCAATACGTTGATCTGTTTCAGGTCATCGGGGCCGAGGATACCGGCAGCCTGTTTCAGCTGCAGCACGCTGGTCAGATAGTTGTCGCGGCTCTGGGCATAATTCGTTTGTGCGGTCACCAGGTTCTGGCGCGCCAGCAATACATCCACGATGGTGCGGGTACCGACCTGCATGCCGGTTTCCATGGCCTGCAGCGAAGTCTCATTGGATTTCACCGACTGTTGTAAAGCGCGCACCTGGGAGATGCCGGTGAGCACACCCAGATACGAAGTGCGCGCCTGTTGTACCGTCTGGCGATTGACGAACTTGACCTGTTCCATAGCGGCATCGTATTGGCGCTCTGCTTGGGTCACCTGTGCGGTCACACCGCCGCCGGAGAAGATCGGTACGTTCAGTTGCAGCATGGCAGTATTGCCGCTGATATTCTGGTATTGGCCGACCGCCAGGATCTGGATGGCCGACACCTGGTGATTGTTGTTGTAGTTGTGGCTGAGTACCAGATCTATCGTCGGATAATGGCCGCTGCGCTTGATGGAAATGTTGCTGGACGCCACATCCGCCGCTGCCAGCGCCGCCATCAGATTCGGATTCTGCTTAAGCGCGGTGTCTACCCATTTCTGGGCATTGTCAGGAGCGGGGGTGCGCAGCGGCATGCCGGACACCGGTTCTTTGAGCACACCCACCGGCTCGCCGGTGATGGCGCGCAGGCTCTCTTCCGCGTTGATGACCTGCTGCTGGGCGGCGATCTCGTTGGCCACCGATTGGTCGTAGGCGGCCTGGGCATTCTGTACATCGGTGACGGCGCTCATGCCCACTTGATACTTGGCCTTGGTCTGATCCAGCTGCTTGCCGTTGGCGAGAGTGGCGGCGTGATCGGCGGCCAGGGTATCGCGTGCGGTAATCACGTTGAAATAGGCGGTCGCAGTACGCACGATCAGGTCCTGTTGCGCAGCGACGAATTGTGCCTGTGCCTGCGCCACTGAGGCATCCGCCTGCTCGATGGTTTCCCAGGCCGACCAGTTGAAGATCGGCTGGGTCAACTGTGCTGTGTAACTCGTGGTGTAGGAGCGAAAACTTCCGTTGCTTTGTATGTAGGTATTTGTGGTCGGGTCGTAGACTAATGGAATCTGACCGCTGGATTTGGTGACCGTCCGTGATCCGGTGAGG
This sequence comes from Pseudomonadota bacterium, assembly GCA_021779005.1. Classification (GTDB taxonomy): domain Bacteria; phylum Pseudomonadota; class Gammaproteobacteria; order Natronospirales; family REEB76; genus REEB76. Next base: position 3,469 of record JAJYBN010000023.1, on the reverse strand, counting down.
TTCACATTGGGCAGATAGCCGGCGCGTGCGATTGGTTTGTTTTCCAGCGCGGCTTGATAGTTGGCCTGGGCCGTGGCAAACGTCGGGTCGTTATCCAGCGCCAGCTGGTAGACATCCCAGAGGTCGGCGCTGTAGGCAGGCGCGGCGGATAGGCAGGCGGCTGCCGTGAAGAGCAGGAGTAGCGTACGTAGAGTGTTCACCATGATTCCTTGTTGCAGTATCCCGTAGGTGTACTAGTAAGATATAACACTATAACATTGATGGGCGCGATGCAAGTCCTTCAAGCCCGGTGATTTTATCGGCTTCCCATCCTAATTAGTAACGGGCCAAGTCCGGTTCCAGGCTTACCGACCATGCCTCGATGCCACCCGCCAGGTTGATGACGTCCCTAAAGCCGCGGTTTTGCAAGAATGCCGCTACCTGCAGACTGCGATTTCCGTGATGACACAGGATCACGTAGGTTTGTTCCCGGTCCAACTCATCCAGACGCTCCCGCAGGTCGTCCATGGGGATATGCAGACAATCCGGCAGATGTACGCGCTCATATTCCCAGGACTCGCGTACATCCAGGATGGTCACCGGCTGTACAGCTTTGGCCCGCAGGTCGAACACTTCTCGCGGAGTGAGGGAGCGGACCGACATACGTCGTTTCTCAAAAAATGAAATGCTGTGGTATAACCGCGTTTACCAGCGCCGGCAACTCGGTCTCGAACAGGCTGTGCCGCGACCAGGCGTCTTGCGACACGCGCGTGACCAGCAGGGCTTCCATCACCGGCGCTTCCCCGACGATCACGAACAGGCGGCCGCCGATATTGAGATGCTGAGCGTAGGTATCCTGATAAGCCGGGAGCGAGCCAGTCACGGCGATGGCATCGAAGCGCTGGCCCACCCAGTCGAGTTGGGTGCCGTCGCGGGTCTCAAGCTGCACATTGCGGATGCCGAGTCCTTTGAGGATCTTGGCGGCGGCGACGGTGAACTCCGGGTATATATCCACGGACAGTACTTCGCCTGCCATCTTCGCCAGGCAGGCGCTCACGAAACCGCTGCCGCTGCCGATCTCCAGCGCACTTTCGTTGGGTTGCGGATCCAGCGCCTGTAGCATACGGCCTTCCACATTGGGGGCCATCATCACCTGCCCGTGTGGCAGGGGAATCTCGGTATCGGCGAAGGCCAGTTGTCGATAGAGCTGCGGCACGAATTTATCGCGTGGCAGGGTCTCGAGGATCTCGAGCACGCGTGCATCGACAACATCCAAGGCGCGCACTTGCTGGGTGACCATCTGATTGCGGGCGATGCGGGTATCCATAGAGATTTAGTAGTTGAATTTAACTGAAGGTCGGACCACAAAGCGTAAGCACTTTGGTGGTGCTTGGCAAGCTGAATGGTCATGTTGGGTCATGTCATAGGGCGTTGCGGCATAACGTGGATCACGTATGTGCCACATGCCCACGCCCAATTCTGCGCCATCAACTTCATGTATTCCAAAATCGTCAGTCGCATGCAGGTTATCATCACGCTGCGGGTGCTGGGATTCGCTTACCTGCCAGTGGCCACAGTGTTGCAAGAGACCTGCTGAAAAGCCCCTGACCCTTGATGGGCGGGGAGACTGGAATGGAAGCTATTCTTGAGGCGCCCGTCCTTGGTCTGCATCTTTGCTATAGTAACTTCTGTCGAGCTGGGGGTGCCCCAAAAGGGGCTGAGACAAAACCGCATGGCAGATGCCATTGGTTTGAACCCTTGGAACCTGAACCTGGTCAACACCGGCGTAGGGAATGCTCCGACGGTGCCACTGTCGCTCCATTCTGACTGCGCTCGGTCCCTGAGGACGAAATATGAGCGCCATCCCCGAAGACTTCATCCGCCGCACCGCGCAACTTTCCGGAGAAGCGACCCGGCCGTATCCCAATTCCCGCAAGTTGTTTGTGCCGGGTTCGCGTCCGGATATTCAGGTCGGCATGCGCGAAGTGCGCCAGTCCGTTACCCCGGCGCTGCACGGTGCCGAGTCCAATCCGCCCATACCTATATATGACACTTCTGGCCCGTACACGGATCCGGCGGCGCACATCGATTTGGTGCGCGGACTGGCACCGTTGCGAGCACGCTGGATCGAGGAACGCGGCGACACGCAGCAATTGAACGATTTTACCTCCGAGTACACCCGCCGCCGGAATAAAGATGCCAAGCTGGCGGACATCCGCTTCCCGCAGCCGCCCAAGCCGCGGCGCGCCAAAGCTTCCGCCAACGTCACCCAGATGCATTACGCCCGCCGGGGCGTAGTGACGCCAGAGATGGAATACATTGCCATCCGCGAGAACCTGCGGCTGGACGAGCTGTGCCGTGATGTGCGCTACGCGCAACTGTTGAAACAGCATAATGGTATGAAGTATGGGGCCGCGATTCCACAGGCCATCACCCCTGAATTCGTGCGCGCCGAAGTTGCCCGCGGCCGTGCCATCATCCCTGCCAACATCAACCATCCGGAACTGGAGCCCATGATCATCGGCCGCAACTTCCGGGTGAAGATCAACACGAACATCGGCAATTCTGCGGTCACCTCCAGCATCGCCGAGGAGGTGGAGAAGATGGTGTGGTCGGCGCGCTGGGGCGGCGACACCCTCATGGACCTGTCCACCGGCAGGAACATCCACGAGACTCGCGAGTGGATAATTCGCAATGCGCCCATGCCCATCGGCACTGTGCCCATCTACCAGGCGCTGGAGAAAGTGGACGGCCGCGCCGAAGAACTCACCTGGGCGATGTTCCGCGACACCCTAATCGAGCAGGCTGAGCAGGGCGTGGATTATTTCACCATCCACGCCGGCGTGCGACTGCCGTTTGTACCGTTGACCGCCAACCGCGTGACCGGCATCGTCTCGCGCGGCGGTTCCATCATGGCCAAGTGGTGCCTTTCCCATCATCAGGAGAGTTTCCTGTACACCCACTTCGAGGACATCTGCGAGATCATGCAGGCGTATGACGTGTCGTTCTCCCTGGGCGATGGGCTGCGGCCCGGCTGCATCGCGGACGCCAACGACGAGGCCCAGTTCGCAGAACTGAAGACGCTGGGTGAATTGACGCAAGTCGCGTGGCAGCACGATTGCCAGGTGATGATCGAAGGCCCGGGGCATGTGCCCATGCAGCTTATAAAGGAGAACATGGATAAGGAACTGGCGGAATGCTACGAAGCGCCGTTCTATACGCTGGGGCCCCTGACCACCGATATCGCCCCCGGCTACGATCACATCACCAGCGCCATCGGCGCCGCCCAGATCGGCTGGTACGGCACCGCCATGCTGTGCTACGTGACGCCCAAGGAGCACCTGGGCCTGCCGGACAAGGACGACGTGAAGGAGGGCATCGTCACCTACAAGATCGCGGCCCATGCCGCCGACCTCGCCAAGGGCCACCCGGGCGCCCAGGTCCGGGCCAACGCGCTCTCCCCGGCGAGGTTCGAGTTGCGCTGGGAGGA
>JAJYBN010000022.1 GCA_021779005.1 Pseudomonadota bacterium | reverse complement strand
GCGCCAACATTTGATCCGCATCCGGCTGATGATTCCAGGCATATTCCAACGCCAGCCGTACCTGCATATCCTGGACATCGTCGCCGGCGAAATGATAATGCCTTGAGAGCTCGTTCCACAGATGCAGGGCAGTCACCGGATCGGTACGCGCCACCAGTTGCACGCCATTTATCAGCAACGGCTGGTACCGAGGATCATCCGGCACCTGGATGGTGGCCAGTACATGCTCGGGATCCGCCGCCACAGCCAGCCAGATGCGTGCCCAGGGACGGTCGCTGGCATTGAGATGCGGCAACAGCTGGCGCGCGAGCGCGTAGTGCCTTGCCTGCAATGCCTGCTGCATGCGCTGCACCACCATATCGTTGGTGATGCGGTGGTGCTTCTGCAGAAATTGAAAAGCCGGTTCGCAGGTAGACGGCTGCGCATCCGGCGCCAGCCACAGGTGCTGCGCCGCCACTATCCAGGCATCGCGATCCTGACGGTCGCCGCCGGCCAGATGCGCGCTGACGGCCGCGCATCGCAGCGCCGGTGTGGTCTCGTCCTGATATTGGGCCAGGAAGGTCTGCCAGTCCTGGCGCTTGGCGAGCTCCAGCAGCCAGCCCTGGCGCAGCGCTTCGGCCACCGGCAATTGCGCCTGTTCCTTGAGAAAGGACAGTACCGCGCCATCCGGTTGCTGCGCGAGCGTGGCACTCAGGTACGCATAGCGCAGGTACGGGTACAGCGGATAATCCGCGAGTTTGTCCAGGTAGGGCGTAAGCACCGCCAGATCGCCCTTCTGTGCCGCCGCCCACGCCTGTTTGAAGTCAGCACGCTGGACAGTCATGTCATCTGCGAAAACGGGCGCAAGCATGCAGGTGAGAACAGCGGTCAGCAAAAGTCGGGGCATCCAGATCATATGTCTAGATTAACGCGAAGCGGAATTTCATTACTACCCTTGGCGAGGTGAATGGCGTAGTCTTTTTTGCTGTCACTGTTTTCAGCCACGACGCGATAGGAGAACGACATGGTGTTCACCAGCATCAATCCCGCCAATGGTGAAAAACTGCGCGACTATCCGACATGGGATGCGGCGCAACTCGAACAGGCGCTGTCGCTAACTGCAGCGGTGACGCCGGACTGGAACTTGAGTGCGCTATCTGAACGCATCGCGCTGCTGCGGCGTGCCGCTGAGGTATTGCGCAGGCGCCGCGACCGGTACGCTGCACTCATGAGCCAGGAGATGGGCAAACTAATCAACGAAGCGCGCGCCGAGATCGAGAAATGCGCGCTGTGCTGCGATTACTATGCGGAGTATGCGCCCGCGCTGCTGACAGATGAACCAGCCAGCACAGATGCTGCGAAAAGTTACGTGGCCTATCAGCCGCTCGGCTGTGTGCTGGCCATCATGCCATGGAACTTCCCGTTCTGGCAGGTGATCCGCGCCGCCGCCCCGGCGCTCACCGCCGGCAACAGCTTGCTGCTCAAGCATGCCGACAATGTTCCGGGCTGCGCGTTGGCGCTGGCGGAACTCTTTCACGAAGCCGGTTATCCGCAGGGCGTGTTCCAGACCCTGATGATCGGCATCCCGCAGGTGGAGGGCGTGATCAAGGATGCGCGCGTGCACGCGGTCACACTCACCGGCAGCGAACGCGCCGGACGCGCCGTAGGCCGACAGGCGGGTGAGGTGCTGAAGAAATGCGTGCTGGAACTGGGCGGTGCGGATGCCTGCGTGGTGCTGGAGGATGCGGATGTAAAGCTAGCGGCCGCGGCTGGTGCGAAATCACGCTACCAGAACGCCGGCCAGAGCTGCATCGCCGCCAAACGCTTCATCGTGGTGGAGAAAATCGTCGCTGCGTTCCTCGAGGAATTCCAATCACGCGTTGCCGCGCTCAAACCAGGCGATCCGTCGGATGCGGACACCAGCCTTGCGCCCATGGCGCGCATCGATTTGCGTACGGCCTTGCATCAGCAGATACAGGATGCGCTTGCCAAGGGCGCCAAGGCACTGCTGGGCTGCCAGCCGTTGCCGGGCAAGGGCGCGTTCTACCCGGCCTCGATACTCGACGGTGTGCAGCCCGGCATGCGCGCCTGGCAGGAAGAACTGTTCGGGCCAGTGGCCAGCATTATCCGTGTCGCGAATGAAGAACAGGCACTCACAGTCGCCAATGGAAACAACTACGGGCTCGGTGGCAGTGTCTGGACGCGTGACCAGAAACGTGGCGAGAAATTTGCGCGCCGCCTGCAATCCGGCAGTGCCTTCGTGAATGGGATCGTAAAAAGCGATCCACGCCTGCCGTTCGGTGGCATCAAGCATTCCGGCTACGGCCGGGAGCTGGCGCGCCATGGTATCCTGGAATTCACCAATGTAAAAAGTGTGTGGATCGGTTGATTGCCGCCGTATACTGCTGCTGTAAAAAATCATCGTCTCATGCATAGCGGACGTGCCCACTCAAGTCTATCTCCATCAACAACGACCTCAGACAGAAGCCTGCGTCTTCTGTGGACTGCGGCTGTGTTCATCAGTGCCAGCCTGCCGGCCAGTCTTCTGGCAGCCCCCCATCATTACGTCGCTCCGGCTACCAGCTTCAACCTGAACGTCACCACCGAAACGGTCAGCGACTTGAGTGGCGGCCTTGCACAGGGAACGGTGCAAGACACACTGGTGGATGCCAGTATCGGTCTGGGCACCCAGGAACTGGGTCTGTGGTACGGCGGCTGGTTCTGGGTCGACCTGCAGCACATCGACAGCGGTAATCCCAGCGGTACGCTGGTGGGTGATTTCCAGGGGGCCAGCAATATCGCCGCGCCACCCGGAAACCGCGTCTATGAATTCTGGTTCCGGCAATACTTCGGACACTCGAACCTGAAGTTGCGTGCCGGGTACATCGACCTCAACAATTATTTTGCCCAAGTCCCGTATGCAGACCAGGTGAGCAATGCCTCACTGGGTCTCACGCCCACCATCAGTGGAAATGCCCCGACCTCGACCTATGCCAAACCGGGAGCCGGGATGATCCTCAGTGACGGCTGGGCAAAATGGCAGATGCAATTAGGTTTGTTTCAGGGGCATCCGCAAGCGCGCGACCAGCCATTCGGTCACGGATACATGGCGATCGGCGAGATCGAGTACCGTGCAGGTTCGTGGTCGGATGCGCCACAAATCTACAAGCTGGGTGCCTGGCAGTACAGCCAGCCCGATCCCGTCAGTGAGGGGGGGCCGCCCAGCAATTGGGGGACGTATGCGATCTGGAGCCAGCTACTCGAGCCGTTGTTCGGCAGTACTCAGACACATATGTTCATACAGATCGGCGCCAGTCCGCCACAGGTCAGCCCCAGTCCCTATTATCTGGGCGACGGTCTAGCACTGCGCGGACTGGTGAAAAACCGCCCGCAGGACATCTTTTCCATCAGCGTCTCGCGTGTGTGGGTACGCACTGCCACCGGCCTGCGGCCGGAGACCAGCTACGAAGTGAACTATCTGTGGAATCTCGGCAGCCATCTGGCGCTACAGCCTGACTTGCAGTACATCACCCAGCCTTCGGGGACTACACGCCCGGTGCCGGATGCGTTCGTCGCCATCCTGAGGCTATATATCGGACTGTGAGGGATGGGGGGATTCAAAAACAACAGGGCCGGTATCCCAGCCCTGTTTCTCAAATATGCATTAACGCGTCGTTCATCCGCCGATGCTGCTGGCGCCCGCATTGGTAACGGTCGAAGGTGCCGCTGTAGTGGTAGATGATGGGACTGGTGTATGGGTTGCCTGTGGCGTATGGGTAGCATTCGTCGAAGTTGCAGGTGTAGAGGTCGAGGTGGTCGGGGCCGGCGCGGTAGGTTTGTCAGCCAGCACGCCCGCCGTGACTAGCAGCAGGCCGGCACCCAGTAGCGCAACAATTTTATGGATTCTGTTCATGATCGATTTCTCCCAAATGATTTGCTTTAATCACAATGATGGTGGCGTAGTTTTAGTTTCTGCCGGGGCTGCTGGGGTCGGAGCATTTTGCATAACCGGCTGTTTGTGGGCGGCTTCAGATCCAGACACTGGCGCCCGAGTATAGTCAAACGACTTGGACATTAACACCTTGCCACTGTCGTCCAGCACTTGCACCGTCCAGGTTCCAATCTGATCCGGCATCAATATCTTGCTGGACCATGTGCGCCAGTGATTGGCCTTGGGTTGCAAATTAACTTCAGCCACGGTCTTGCCATTGAATTCCCAGCGATGGGTGATGGTCTGGCCGGCGGCGTCCTTGAGTGCGGTAAAAAAGAACACTTGGTCGTGACTGTTGTCGAGACTGCTCACAGCGTCCGCCGGTTCGCGGTTGCTGACGCCGGTAGTGAACTGGGCCTGGGTCACCATCGGTGGTTTGTGGGTAGCGGCAGGCGCAGCGGGCATCGCTGTCGTGACGCTGGCTGCGGGCATAGCGGTCGACGTGGCGGGGGCGCTCTGTGCCCGGGTGAATGCGCTCACCATCAACAGGCTGGTGGCCAACGTGATTAGTAGGGTTTTGCTCATGGCTGAAAATCTCCTGGTAAACACCACCGAAACGGGCGGTTATCCGTCCACTAGAGTATATCGTCTCATGCAAATCGACGGTGATTTCCGGTGATTTATACATGAGCTGACATAATCTGCTATTGATGGAACTAGCCACTTTGCAGAGCATGTTCGATAAAACTGCCGTCGTCTGCAGCACTCCAAAAAAGAAGGGCCCCGCAAGGGGCCCTTCCTGTTAACACTGCTATTCCCAGATCAGCCGCCCAGCACGAGATAGAAGATCTGGTCGTTGCGGCGCACCCGCAGCGCCACCGCGCCGCTGGTCTTACCGAGGGCTTTGCGGAACTGCGCCACATCAGCCACCGCTTCGCGGTTCACAGCGGTGATCACATCGCCCTGGCGCAGGCCGGCCATATAAGCTTCGCTGTTGGGATCCACGCCGGTCACCAGCACGCCTTTCGCCTGCCCGAACAACGGTGAACTTTCGTTCAGGTTGCTGACAGTGATGCCGCGCAGCTGTGGATGCTCGGAGGAAGCTATCTGTTCAGACTCCTGCTTGCCAATCTTGGCCTGGATGGTGATGCTGCGGCCGTCGCGGATGACCCCGAGCGTGAGTGTGCTGCCCACACGCATGACACCGATGGTGTTGCTCAGGTCAGCGGCACTGGTCACAGGATTGCCGTTGATGCTGACGATCACGTCACCCGGCTTGATGCCAGCTTTTTCAGCCTCGGACCCCGGCACGACCTGGTTCACGACCGCACCCTGGTTCTGCGTGAGCTTGAGTGCCTGGGCCAGTTCCGGTGTAAGTGACTGGACCTGCACACCCAGCATGCCGCGTTCCACCTTGCCATACTGGATGAGCTGGTACATGACGGACTTCGCCATATCGATCGGGATTGCAAAGCCGATACCCAGGTTGCCGCGGCTGCCACCACTGGTGACGATCATGGTGTTGATGCCCACCAGCTTGCCTTCCAGGTTCACCAGCGCACCGCCGGAATTACCCGGATTGATGGAGGCGTCGGTCTGGATGAAATCCGAGTACTTGCCGTCCTGCACCTGGGTACGGCCCTTGGCACTGACGATGCCGGCGGTCACCGTGTGGTTGAGGCCGAAGGGGTTGCCGATGGCGATCACGAAGTCGCCCACCTGCAGGTTGTCAGAATTACCCAGCGGGATCTGGGTCAAACCGCCGGCCTTGATCTGCAGCACCGCGATGTCGGTCTCCGGATCGCGGCCGATGATCTTGGCCTTGAAGCTGCGGTTGTCATAGGTGGTCACGGTGATCTTGTCGGCGTTCTCGATCACGTGGTTGTTGGTGAGGATGTAGCCCTTGGCGGCATCCACGATCACACCCGAGCCCAGCGCCTGGAAATTCTGCTGCATGGACGGTTGATTGGGGGTGCCGAAGAACTGCTGGAAAAATGGGTCGTTAAAGAATTGGTTGTACATCGGATTCTGCACGGTCACTCGACCGCTGGTGGAGATATTGACCACCGCCGGCGAAACCCGCTTGATGATGGGTGCTAGTGTCGGCACCGGCTGGCCCTGCACGAACGGCGGCGGCATATGCGCCAAGGCCGCCCACGGGCTGATCAAAAGGAGTGCAGCACACACGGTGACAGTGAGAGTTGTCGGACGTTTCATGATGGTCCCTCTGGTTGACGGATGTAGGGAGAAGCGCCGTGTATGGCGCCAGCTGGTTCTAAACAATACAAAATTTTTACGAAAACAAAAAAATCGGGCCCCATAGGAGGTTTGTTCAGTAGCTTTTGTATCAGCCTAACCACTCGGTGGTCTGCACTGGGTGTGCAGTTCAAAACGCGACGTGGTTACAGACGAATGTTCGGCGTGGATACAGACACTTGTATATAAAGAAAGTTCCACGTTGTACACTCGAGGGCAGGGGTGGCTGCCGAAAAACAACCCAACGCATCACCGCCGGATCTTCCCGTCGCACTGTGGTGCGACGGGAAGATCGGAACGGATTGGTTCAGGAGGCTTTCACCGTGATGCGGCGCGGCTGGGCTTTGGCTTGTTTGGGAATGCTGATTTCCAAAACGCCGTTACTACCTTTGGCGCTGATGCCTTCGGCGTCGGCGGTGTCCGGCAGCGTGAAGCGGCGGAAAAACTGGCCGCTGACGCGCTCCACCCGGCGATAGCCGTCCTGCTCCTCGCGGGTCTCGCTCTGGCGCTCGCCCTTGAGGGTCAGGGTGCCATCCTCCATGGTGATCTCGATGTCCTTGGGATCCACGCCCGGGACATCCGCATGGATCAGATAGCGGTTCGGCTCTTCCTTGATATCCACCGCCGGCACCCAGTCGCTGGCGGTCAGGCCGTTATCATTGGCCACGCCTCCCAGGTTGCGGTCGAAAAGCCGGTTGATTTCGTTGTGGAGCTGGCTGGCCAGTCCCCAGGGTTCATAACGGATCATGTTCATAAGGTGTTCCTCCATTCAAAAAAGTATTTCAGTATTTTTTAGGTAGGGTCGGTTGCGCATTTCTCAAGTGGGCGCGCGTATGTGATGGCGGAATTCCGCGACTAAAAATGCCATTGCTTCCCTTGTCGAAAAATTTATGATTAACTCTCTCCATCCTAGATATTGTGTTTACTCGGAGTGAAAGTTCGGCCTGGAATCCAGTTCGAACACGCCTGAGTTGTGTCTCATAAGTCCTTGATTATTAATAATAAACTTATTTGACAAACCCGGGATGAGGGTCTAGTCTTTAGGCGGGTGTTGCCGGGTACCAGCCGCACAAGATGTTGTGGTGCGTCATCCCCAGCTTTCCCACACGTTATCCAGAAGATGTGCACCTGTTGGGGGTAAGGCCCGGCAGCTAACGGACCGCTTTCCGATAAAAACCAATAGAAATTCGCAGGAATGGACTTACATGAATACTGTGCTTAAGACCGCTATCAAACCCGCCACTGAGATCCCGGTACAGGAAGCCTCGGCCGATATCTGGGACAAGAAATACCGCCTCAAGGCCAAGGACGGCAGCATCCTGGACCAGACGGTGGACGACACCTGGAAGCGTGTGGCGCGGGCGCTGGCGGACGTGGAGCCCGCCGAGCAGCGCGAGGCCTGGAACGAGAAATTCTTGTGGGCCCTGCGCCACGGGGCGATCCCGGCCGGCCGCATCACCTCCAACGCCGGGGCCCTGGAACACAAACCCGCCACTTCCACCATCAACTGCACCGTGTCCGGCACCATCCGTGACTCCATGGACAACATCCTGGAGAAAGTGCACGAGGCCGGGCTCACCCTGAAGGCCGGTTGCGGCATCGGTTACGAGTTCTCCACCCTGCGTCCGCGCGGCGCCTACGTGGCCGGCGCCGGCGCCTACACCTCCGGCCCCATGTCGTTCATGGATATCTACGACAAGATGTGCTTCACCGTGTCCTCGGCCGGCGGACGCCGCGGCGCGCAGATGGGCACCTTCGATGTGGGCCATCCGGACGTGCTGGATTTCATCCGCGCCAAGCGCGAGGACGGACGGCTGCGGCAGTTCAACCTGTCGCTGTTGGTCACCAGGGATTTCATGGAAGCGGTGAAAGCCGATGGCGAGTGGCAGCTGGCGTTTCCCCTCGACCTGAAGGAAGTGGCCGCCGACGGCATGGATCTGGAGGATGCAAACAAAGTGGTGTGGCGGGACTGGCCTACCACCGAAGGCTACTTCACCAACGCTGCCGGCCAGGTGGCCTGCAAGATCTACAAGACCCTGCCGGCACGCCGTGTGTGGGACATGATCATGGCGTCAACGTATGACTTCGCCGAGCCCGGCTTCGTGCTCATCGACAAGGTCAACGAGATGAACAACAACTGGTGGTGCGAGAACATCCGCGCTACCAATCCGTGCGTGACAGCTGACACTTGGATACAGACTGACAAAGGTCCGCGTCAAGTGCGTGAATTATTAGGTCAAGGTTTCAATGCGCGCATCGATGGACACGATTACCCCAGCAGCGCGGATGGATTTTTTCGCACCGCTACCAAGCCTGTATTGGATCTGCAGACCGAGGAAGGCTATCGCTTGCGTTTAACAGCCGATCATCAGGTGCGGCGCGTGATCCGGCAAACACGTTGGAGTATGGATACCGATTGGTGTGCTGCTGGTGAACTAAAGGTTGGCGAACGCATACTGCTAAACGATCACCGCGACAATAGCCAGTGGGCCGGCGCACATGACCAGAACCAGGGTTACCTGCTGGGCCTGTTGGTGGGTGACGGCACCTTGAAGTCCGATAAGGCAGTATTGTCAGTCTGGCGTGCAGCAGCGGTCGCAAACGGCGCTGCGGTTAATCTCTCGGACGGTGTACAAGCAATGATGCAGGAAGCATTGCAGGCAGTGCAGACGCTGCCGCATCGCAGCGATTTCAGCGGCTGGCACGAAGTCAGTAGCCGTGGCGAATACCGGCTGGCGTCCGCCGCGTTGCGCAACCTGTCCTTAGATTTAGGTATGCGCCCCGGTGACATGGCCATCACTCCAGCTGTAGAACGCTGCTCCAGCGATTTTTACCGCGGCTTCCTGCGCGGCCTGTTCGATTCCGACGGTTCAGTGCAGGGCAGCCAGGCCAAGGGCGTGAGCCTGCGCCTCGCACAATCGGATTTGCCACGACTTGAGGCAACGCAACGCATGCTGCTTCGCTTGGGGATAGCCTCGGTCATTTATACCGGCCGCCGGGAAGCCGGCACGAGCCATTTGCCGGATGGCAAAGGTGGATACCGGGATTACGCTATCAAACCGCAACACGAGCTGGTCATAAGTGGCGAAAATTTGCTGCGTTATCGCGAGCTCATTGGGTTCGGCGACAGTGACAAAGCCGAGCGCCTTGATCATCTCTTATCCGGTTACAAGCGCGAGTTGAACCGTGAACGCTTCAGCGCACGCGTGTTCGATGTGACACCGGCCGGATCGGAAGATGTTTATGACGTTCAGGTTCCAGGGATCAACAGTTTTGATGCCAATGGTTTGCATGCACATAACTGCGGAGAGCAACCGCTGCCGCCCTACGGTTCCTGCCTTTTAGGATCCGTAAACCTCACCCAGTTCGTGCGCGCACCGTTCACCGCGCAGGCGCATTTCGACTGGGACGAATACCGCGAAGTGGTGAAGGTGTTCACCCGCATGCTCGACAACGTGGTGGAGGTCAACGGCCTGCCGCTAGAGCGCCAACGTCAGGAGATCCTGCGCAAGCGCCGCCACGGCATGGGCTTTTTGGGCCTGGGCTCCACCCTCACGCTGCTAGGCATGAAATACGGTTCGCCGGAAGCGGTGAAGTTCACCGAGGACGTGTCCCGCGAGATGGCCATCGCCGGCTGGCTGGAAGCCCTGGAACTGGCCAAGGAGAAGGGCCCAGCGCCCATTATGCTGGAGGAATTCCAGGTCACCCCCGAGATGCTGCGCAAGCGCCCGGAGATGAAGCGCGACGGCTGGAAGGTGGGCGACACCATCAAGGGCAAGGACCTGCACGCCAGCTATAGCCGCTACATGCAGCGCGTCGCCGAAGTAGCGCCGGAGCTGGTGGAACAGCTGGCGCTCACCGGCGCGCGCTTCACCCACCATACCTCCATCGCGCCCACCGGCACCATCTCCCTGTCGCTGGCCAACAATGCCTCGAACGGCATCGAGCCGTCGTTC
>JAJYBN010000021.1 GCA_021779005.1 Pseudomonadota bacterium | reverse complement strand
TATGGAGTGAATCAGTAGGGAATGCTGATGCGATTCTGCGTCTAGGGATCGTGGCTGCGAGCGATGGTACCAACATATATGCTGTTTCTCATGACGGTCTCGTCTATGCATTTACACTGCAGAATGGCAACAGGCTCTGGAGAGTGAAGACGAAGCTGTCTATCTCTGCTGGACCCGGTGTCGGTCAGGGGATGGTAGTGGTAGGCGCCGATGATGGTACGGTGATGGCGATCAACGCTGTGAATGGCAAGCAACTGTGGGAGACCAATGTCAATGGCTATATCCTGGCCAGCCCCGCCGTTGGCCAGGCCGATGTGATTGTTTATACAACTGATGGCCGTATCATTGCCTTGTCGCCTGTCACCGGACAGAGGCTCTGGAGCATTTCCCATGACGTACCCAATCTTTCCTTGCGTGGAGCATCGCCGCCCGTGATTGCCGGTGATACGGTACTGCAAGGACTGGATACCGGCCAGCTGTTGGCACTGAATCTGACCGATGGCAGTCAACGCTGGACAGCTACCATTTCCTCACCTTCGGGCAGCAATGAACTAGCGCGACTTGTTGACCTGGATGGGATTCTGGCTGTCGATAGTGATAATGTCTATGCGGTGAATTACCAGGGACGGGTAGTCGAGGTAGCGCGGGACAGCGGTCAGATACTTTGGTCGAGGGAGATGTCGAGTTACACAGGTGTGAGTGAGGATGATGCGCATATATATGTGACTGACATGCATAGCGCTGTCTGGGCATTGGACAAGAACTCCGGGGTACCGGCATGGACACAACCCGCCATGCGTGCACGCGATCTAACCGTTCCGGTACCATACCTCGATACCGTGGTAGTCGGCGATGTTCAGGGCTATCTGCATTTCCTGTCCAAGAAGGATGGCAGCATGATGGCACGCGTGCGTCTGGGCAGCGCGCCGATACTGGCACCTCCGATCGTGGTAAATGGGTTGCTGGTGGTGCTAACGACTGGCGGCAGTTTGGCGGCTTACAGACTCAAGCCACTTAATCAATAGCAGTCTCTGTTGTTAGTGTTACCCTGTTTTATAGACCTGTGGACAACCACCCGCAGGCATGGATTCCATCATGTTGCCTGTCATCGCGCTTGTCGGTCGCCCCAATGTGGGAAAGTCCACGCTCTTCAATCTGCTGACGCGCTCGCGTGATGCGTTAGTGGCGGATGTCCCGGGGCTCACCCGTGACCGACAGTATGGTTTCGGAAAACTCGGACCGCGACCGTATGTGGTGGTGGACACCGGAGGCCTGGATGGCAGCGATACGGGCCTCATGGGGCAGATGGCGAAGCAGACCCTGAAGGCGTTCGAGGAATCCCATGCGGCCATCCTGCTGGTGGACGGACGTGCGGGACTGAATGCAGCCGACCAGGCCATAGTGAAGCAACTGCGGCGGTCCGGTAAACCACTGTTTATCGCTGTCAACAAGACCGAAGGCATGCCGGCTGATGTCGTCACCGGAGAATTTCATGCGCTCGGCCTCGGCCAACCTTTCGCTATCGCCAGCGCTCATGGCACGGGTGTCGAAGCGCTGATCGAGTCGATCTTGGAGCGCCTGCCACCCGATACTTATCAGCCATTGGAGGATGACCGGCGCATCCATGTGGCTGTCATCGGTCGGCCGAATGTCGGCAAATCCACGCTCATCAATCGTCTTCTGGGTGAAGAACGCCTGGTGACTTTCGATGAGCCCGGTACCACCCGCGATAGCATCTTCGTGCCTTTTGAGCGGGATGGTCGCACCTATATGCTCATAGATACCGCCGGTGTCCGCAGGCGCGCGCGTGTCAGTGACAAGCTGGAAAAGTTCAGCATCGTAAAGACCTTGCAGGCCATCGATCGTGCCCAGGTGGTCGTTGTGCTGCTGGATGCCAGCGAAGGCATCACTGAACAGGATGCTTCGTTGCTGGGACTGGCACTGGACCGCGGCCGTGCCCTGGTGCTTGCGGTCAACAAGTGGGACGGCCTGGATAAAGACCAGCGCAACAATGTCCGTCGCCTCATCGACCTGAAATTGCCGTTCCTGGATTTCGCGCAATTACATTTCATCTCGGCACTGCACGGCAGCGGTGTCGGCGATGTAATGGATTCGGTGAACAGGGCGCATGCGGCCGCGAACCGGGAGATGTCCACTCCGGAACTCACGCGCGTGCTGGAGTCGGCCGTCGTGCAACACCAGCCGCCACTGGTGCGGGGCCGGCGGATCCGGTTGCGCTATGCGCACCAGGGCGGGCGGAACCCACCGGTGATCGTGATCCACGGTAACCAGACAGAGGAAGTACCGGATACCTACCGCCGCTTTCTGGAAAGCACGTTCCGCAAGGTCTTCGATCTGTATGGTACGCCGGTGCGTATCGAGTTCCGCACCGGCAAGAACCCGTACGCGGAACGCCGCAAGAAACTGACGCCCAAGAAAGCCATGGTGGCGCGCCGCCAGCGGCGTATAGCGCACAGCCGCAAGCCAAAAAAATAACCCGGGGTTACCGGACTATTTTCTGTACAAGCAGTGCGAAATCAATGATGGGGACCGTCCGCGCCATGCACATGTCCATGTTCCAGTTCTTCACGGGTAGCCCCCCGTACCCCAACCACGTTCACATCGAAGTTCAGTACCTTGCCCGCCAGCGGATGGTTGGCGTCCACCGTGACGTGTTCCGAATCCACTGCGGTCACCGTGACGGTGTGTTCACCGTGTTCGGCCTGTGTATGGAAGCGCATGCCGGGCTTGATCTCATTCTTGGTGTCGAACATCTTGCGTGGTACTTTCTGACTCAAGGCCTCGTTGCGCGAGCCATAACCTTTCTCGGGCGGCACGCTAATCTTGATTGAATCACCCGTGCGCTTACCCTCGAGCGCTTCCTCCAGCCCGGCGATGATATTGCCGGAACCATGCAGGTAATCCAGGGGTTTCTGACCCTTGGAGCTGTCCAGGACAGTACCATCACTGTCGGTGAGGGTGTAATCGATGGTGACTACGGCGTCTTTGGTGATCTGCATGGAAATATCCCGGGTCAGAAAAATAAGGGCGGCATTCTACCCTCACTGGGGTAGCATGACCAGTTTTTAAACGATTGTCTGGACGCTGTTCACTGGTTTAAAGTCCGTACATGTTTAAATGCTTACGACAACTCGCATCTTGATGGACAGCAATGAATCAGGACTATTCGTGATCTCAGTAAAGCTAAAGCAGCTCCCCACTCTTGTAGTCTGGATGTACGCTGTGCTGGGAACTACTGGCGTTTTGGCTGCACCGATAGCCTCGGCAAATCCGGCAGCCATAAATACTGCCGAATCACTGCGGCAACCTGAGCATGTGGTGCTGGTGATCGAGGAGAACAAATCGTACTCAACCATCATCGGTAACCAGGATGCGCCGTATATCAATTCGTTGGCGAAAAATGGGATGCTGTTCACTAATGCGCATTCGGTGATGCATCCTAGCCTGCCGAACTACGTGGCGCTGTTCTCCGGTTCCACCCATGGCCTGGCCGATGATTCCTGTCCCCATGACTTCAGTGGCCCCAACCTTGCCAGCCGGTTGCTGGCCAAAAAGCTGAGTTTCGCTATCTATTCAGAAGATCTTCCCGAAACCGGTTTCAGCGGCTGCAGCGGCAGCGGCGGACTTTATCGCCGCAAGCACAATCCAGTGGTCAACTGGCAATCCGCTGGTCTGCCGGCGTCACTCAACCGTGCATTTCGTGATTTCCCCCAGGATTATTCCAGGCTGCCGAGTGTGGTATTCGTGGTGCCTAACATGCTGAACGATATGCATGACGGTACCATCGCCCAAGGTGATGCCTGGCTCAAAGCCAACCTTGACAGATATGCCGTCTGGGCCAGTACGCATAACAGTCTGCTGATCATCATCTGGGATGAGAGTGACGCCAACAGCATCAGCAACCAGATTCCTCTGATCGTAGTGGGCGCGGGTGTCGAACCAGGCCGCAATGTTCAGTATCTGGATCATTTCGGCGTGCTGCGCAGCATCCAGGACCTGTTCGGGCTTGAGCCACTCGGCCAGAGCGCCACGGCCACACCTGTCCGATTCCAGTCAACGCGTGCCGCGGGCCGCGCACCTCAATCTTCGAATTGATAGGCATCCATGCAGAGTGTACGGTCGAAGCTGTGGTGCAGCCGGACCGCCCGTGAACCCCCGGCGCCCAATGCCACGAACAGCGGCAGGAAATGCTCTTCGGTCGGATGGTTGCGGGCGGCCTGGGGTGCGCGCTGACGATAATCCAGCAGGGCGTCGTGGTCGCCGCGTGTCAGGATAACCTGCAGCCAGGCGGAGAACGCCTCGTAAGGATGATGATCGCCACCTTGATGGAAATATTCACGCAGGTTATGGGTGGCGCCGCCACTGCCGATGATGAGCACACCCTGTGCGCGCAACGGTGCGAGTGCTTTACCGAGTTTCAGGTGGTGTGCAGGGCCGAGCGGCGTCTGTAGTGACAGCTGCACCACCGGAATCTCGGCCCGCGGATACATGAGCAACAGTGGTACCCAGGCGCCATGGTCCAGCCCACGGATCGTATCCATATCGGCAGCCTGGTTCAGCAGTGCCGCGACCTGGTGTGCAAGCGCGTGGTTACCGGAGGCCGGATAACGCAGTTCGTAGAGCGGTTCGGGGAAGCCGTGGAAATCGTGGATGGTGACCGGTTGTGCGGTATCCGTGATACGCGGCGCAGCCGTTTCCCAGTGGGCGGATACCACCAGTACGGCTTTTGGTGTAGGTAGTGATTTACCCAGTTTCGTGAGGAATGCATGCGCTGGATTGTTAGTATCCAATGCCAGCATGGGTGAGCCGTGGGATAAGAACAGGCTGGGTAATATCGGATCAGTCATATATGAGTCGTACGGTTGGGCCGTTATATTCTATGTTAGTAATCCGGAATTTCCCCAGCATTTATTCCATGGCCAAGGCAGGCTGAGTTTTGTCGGGCTGCGGGCCGTATTTCGGCCTACGCATCATGAACACCAGCGGGATAGCCGCTAGACTCAATATCATCATGAGCTTGAAGTCATCATTGAAACTGATCATGGCAGCCTGTTGGGTCACCATGCCATTGATGATGGCCAAATCATGCGGATTGTGCAAGTTCAGTTGCGAGGTCGCGGCTGACAACTGCATGGCGTCGTTATACACATTGATGTGTGCGGCCAGAACCTGGTGGTTGATCTGGGTATTACGGCCCAGGAGCGTGAAGGCCACAGAGATGCCGACACTGCCGCCGACATTGCGCACCAGATTATAGATGCCGGTGCCTTCGGTGCGCATCTCCGGCGGCAGTGTGGAGAATACCATGGTCATGAGCGGTACCATCACCTGGCCCATGCCCAATCCCTGTACAAAACCCGTCCAGGTGATGGCCCAGGTATCGACGCCCGTATCGAAATGGCTCATGTAGTACATGGACAGAGCCATGATAGCGAGACCCATGCTCATATTGATGCGTGGATCTATACGGCTGGACATTCGCCCCACCACCATCATCGACAGCATCGTGCCGATGCCCCGTGGCATGAGTACCAGGCCGGTTATGACTACCGGATAATCCAGCAGGTTCTGCATGAATGGCGGGATCAGCGACATGATGGAGAACAGGCTGATGAACACCACGAAACCGATTGTGTTACCGAGCACGAAGTTGCGGTCCCTGAACAATTTCGGTTCGATGTAGGGATGTTCCTCGGCAGTCATATGGACGAAGAACAGCCATAGGCCGATCAGCACCAGCCCGAATTCGATGATGATCTCGGCCGAGTTGAACCAGTCCTGGCGTTCGCCCCGGTCCAGCATCATCTGCAGGGCACCGATGGCCAGGCTCATGAATAGGAAGCCCCAGCCGTCGAACGTGCGTATCTTGTTGATCACTGTCTCATGCACATAGGCGAGCGTCATGAACACCGCCAGAATGCCGACGGGGATATTGATGAAAAACACCCAGCGCCAGGAATAGTATTCGGTGAGGTAGCCGCCGACGGTCGGACCCAGGATTGGTCCGAGCATGATGCCGACACCGAAGATCGCCATGGCCATGCCGTGTTTCTCGCGCGGATAACTGTCTAGCAGGATGGCCTGCGAGATCGGCACCATGGAGGCACCGAAAAGGCCCTGCAGCACCCGTAGCAGCACCATCTCCGTAAGCGAGGTGGCGGTGCCGCACAGGAACGAGACGATCACGAAACCCACCATGCTTATGAGGTAGACGCGCTTCCTGCCGAAGCGGCCCGCCAGCCAGCCCGTGGGTGGCGTCATGATGGCGGCGCCTACGATGTAGGACGTGAGTACCCAGGAAATCTGGTCCTGTGTAGCCGACAGCGTCCCCTGCATGTTGGGCAGCGCCACATTCGCGATGGTGGTGTCCAGCACCTGCATGAGCGTGCCCAGCATCACGGCGATAGTGATGAGCGCCGTATGCTGTCGCTGGTCAGCCGGTTTGGGAAAATAGTTCATGCTCGCCGCTGTCAGTGGTTCGCTGTCTGTGTATCACTTGAACCGAACAGCGGGTTGTAATGGGTATCGATACTCACTTCCGCGCTCATGCCGGCGCGCAGATCAGGACCGTCTGCCGTGGTATCGATGGCGATGCGCACCGGGATACGCTGCACCACCTTCACCCAGTTGCCGGTGGCGTTCTGTGCCGGCAGCACTGAAAACACCGAACCGGTGCCCGGGGCGATGCTCTCCACCGTGCCCTGCCAGTGATGTCCAGGATAGGTATCAACCGTGATCTCGACTTGCTCACCGGTATGCATGTGCGCCAGCTGGGTCTCCTTGAAGTTGGCATCGATCCAGCGTTTGCCGCTCATCACCAGTGCGAATACCGGCCGGCCCGCGGCCACGACGTCACCGGGTTTGATATCCACTTCCGTGACCACGCCCGCTGCAGGGGCCTTGATGGTGGTATAGGAAAGTTGCAGCGCAGCCTGGTCGCGCAGCGCCACGGCTTGCTGATAGGAGGCTTGTTGGGTAATCGGCAAATCAGGGTTGCCACCGAGGCTGGCTTTGATCTGGCCGATCTGCGCCTCCAGTGCCACGGTTTTCTGCTGTGCCATGGTGAGGCTGGTCTTGAGATCGTCCAGGCGCGCAGCCGCCACCACGTCCCTTTTCACCAGCTCGGTCTTGCGCTGCACATCACGTGTTAGGTAGGCCACGTTGGCTTGCGCACTGGCGAGCTCGGCCTGGGCTGCGCGCAATGATTGTAGCTGGGCGCGCAACTGGTCTCCGACGTTCTTCAGATTGGCGTTGGCCTGGTCGAGCGCCAGCTGGAAGGGCGCGGGGTCGATCACCAGCAGCACTTGACCAGGCACTACCGCCTGGTTCTGGGTGACCGGCACCGCAGTCACCCGCCCGGCGATCTGTGCCGCCACATCGACCTGATCAGCGACGACGTAGGCGTTGTCGGTGCTCTGATAGCGCTCAGTGTGGACCCAATACCAAAGACCCAGCACGATGAGCAGCAGTGGGCCGGCAATCATCAGGGCAAGACGCCGGGAACGCGGGTTCCGGGAAAGACGCTGAAAAGCATTCATGGGTTTTTGACATCCCTCAAGGGAGGTGGCAGAATGGACTAGACCGTCTAGTCTAATTTGATGGTAATCCCATGTCAATTAAAGGCTTACAAAATAGTATCGACATGTCACGACGAAGCGTCCGCCGCTTATGTGTGCTGGCATCGACCGCTGCCCTGTTGACGGGCACACCTGTACTGCGGGCCGATACCCTGGAGCAGGCCTTCGCTCAAGCGTATGCCAACAATGCGGCGATCCAGTCGCAGTGGGCGCGACTGCATGCTACCGATTTTGAGGTGCAACAAGCCCAGGCCGGCTATAAGCCACAAATCAGTTTCGAAGCCGGCCTCGGTACCGCGCATAACGACCTGGCTTCCCCCTTGTTTCCCATCAGCACCTATTCGCAGAACACCAAGACCGCGGGTCTGATCATCACCCAGCCGCTGTACACCGGCGGGCAAGTGTCCTCCAGCGTCGATGCCGCCCGGAGTAGTGAGGCGGCGCAGCTCGCGAGTCTCAAGGCCACCGAAGAACAGATCTTTCTGGATGTGGCCACCGTCTACACGCAGGTGGTGCGTGACCAGGCGGTGCTGAACCTGGAGCAGAACAACGTGGATGTGCTCACCAAGCAACTCGCTGCCACCCAGGCGGAATTCGAGAACGGCGAGGTGACCCATACCGACGTGGCGCAGGCGCAGGCGCGGCTGGCTGGAGCCCAGGCGGCCCTGATCCAGGCGCAGGGTGCGCTGGCCGCATCGCGCGCCACCTACGTGCGCGTGGTA
The DNA here is from genome assembly GCA_021779005.1 of Pseudomonadota bacterium. Taxonomy (GTDB): domain Bacteria; phylum Pseudomonadota; class Gammaproteobacteria; order Natronospirales; family REEB76; genus REEB76. The sequence continues at coordinate 1,940 of JAJYBN010000021.1, read as the reverse complement.
GGTACCAATCCCGGCCAACTGCAACAACCCAGGTTGCCGGATTCGCTGCCCATCACCCAGGCGGAGGCAGTACGGCTGGCACAGGAAAATTACACGGTGCTGGCCGCGCGCTACGCGGAAAATGCCGCGCAACAGCAAGCGGAAGCAATCAGCGGCAAGCAAAAACCGAATGTGGCGCTCACCGGGCAATTGCTTGAAGCCCGGGATCCGGAAATCGGTTTCAGCCGCGTCGACACGCGCTCCATCATGCTGACCATTTCCATGCCGCTGTATTCAGGCGGGGCCCTGGATGCGGAACAGCATGCCGCCGAGCAACGCGCTGCCGCGAGCCACGATGATTTGATCGATGCCCAACGCCAAGCACAGCTGGACGCTGTCAATGCCTGGCAGGCCTATCAGACCGCGAATGCCCAATTGGCTGCCATCAACAGTCAGATCGAGGCCGAACAGAGTGCCGCCAGTGGAGTACAGGATGAAGCTTCGGTCGGTGAACGCACCACGCTGGATGTGCTCAATGCTGAGCAGGAACTATTGAATGCGCGGGTGAACCTGATCCGCGCGCAGCGGGATTTGCTGGTAGCGGCCTATGCACTCAAAGCAGCCACCGGCCAACTCACGGCAGACAGTTTACGGTTGCCGCAGCAGACTCTGGTTACCCAGCCGGCTAAGGGCGACTGAAGCCCGAAGCCTTTGGAGACACGCATGAACGTAGTAGCAGAAGCAGACAGCACCGGCAATGTGGGCAAACGTGATGCCATTCTCGAAGCGGCCAACAAAGTCTTTCTCGAAGTAGGTTTCGGTGCCGCCAGCATGGACAGCATCGCCAGTGCCGCTCAGGTTTCCAAGCAGACCGTATACAACTATTTTGGCTCCAAGGAGGAGTTGTTCGCTGCCATGGTGCGCGCCAGTTGCGATGAGATGACGCTGGCCTTTGCCCAGGCCATCAAGGACAGCGATCCGGAAAAAGCCCTGCGCGCCATGGCCAGATTGTTCGTGGACGTGGTCTTCACTCCAGAGAAGCTCGCTATGCATCGCACCATGCTGGCAGAAATCCCGCGATTTCCGGATCTTGGGCGCGTGTATTACCACTCGGGGCCGGCCATCATCCGCAAATTCCTGGCGGATTATTTCACCGAGCAGAACCGGCGCGGCGCTCTCAAGGTCGACGATCCGCAGATCGCTGCTGAACAGTTCATCAGCATGGTTACCTGCAACCGCCTGCGCGTCGATGTGGGCGTCGAGCCCATACCTTCGGATGGGGTCAAGCAGCGGTATATCGACAATGCCGTGAACCTCATCATGCGGGCCTGCAGAGTATGATTCCCCGTATCCGAAGCATAACCGCGTATCAGCAACGGTTTCCGATCCCACCCAGATGAAGTCACCGGTATTCCGCGATAACGCCTTCGGCTTGGCCGGTTGCGCGCTGACGCTAGCACTCGTGGCGTGTACTGTGGGGCCTGCCTATCAGAAGCCCGCAGCGCCTGCGGTCAGCGGATATACGGCAGCGCCGCTCATCACCACCGCAGCCACGGCTGCTTCCACCGCGGCCCCGGTTGAAGCCGCGCAGGCCTTGCATATGGGTGCGCGCGTAAGCCCCGAGTGGTGGAAGGCATTTGATTCAGCTTCGCTGAATGCGCTGGTCGCCCGGGCGTTGCAACACAATCCCGGACTGGATGCTGCGCAAGCAACGCTCAAAGAAGCGCGCTACAACAGCAAAGCCGCGAATGGTATTTTCTACCCACAGGTTTCCCTCGGCTTGAGCGGTGATCGCATGCGGCAATCGGGGGCCAACAGCGGCGGCCTGTTTACTCCGCCGCTTTTCAATCTGTTCACCGGCGAAGTGTCCGTGAGTTATTACCCGGATGTCTTCGGCCTGAACAGCCTGGTAGCGCGCGGCGCCCAGGCGCAGGTGGACATCGCCGCCGACCAGTTGCAGG
>JAJYBN010000020.1 GCA_021779005.1 Pseudomonadota bacterium | reverse complement strand
CATTCCCAACCTCGGCTGGCCACGTCAGAGTGTACTGATCCTGATCGTGGCTGTGGCACTGCTGTTCCCGGTGGTGTTAGTGGTGGGCTGGATGTTCATCCCGCCCTCAAAAGAAGATCCGGCGAAGTACTCCCGCTGGCATAAGTTGCGTTGGAGATTGGGCTCGGTACTCTCCGTCGTCATTATAGTGCTAGTCACTTATTCGGGTGTATTGCTGTGGCGGGCTAATGCACGGCATATGCAAGCCGAACAGGCAATTACCTTGGCCAACGCGCTACCGAGCGCTCTTGCGCCCGCTGTCGCCACCGTGATTCCCGCCAAATCCGTGGCGGTACTGCCGTTCGAGAACCTCTCTCCCGACAAGAACAACGCCTATTTTGCAGCCGGCATGCAGGACATCATCCTCACCAAGCTGGCAAGTATCGGCGGCATCAAGGTGATCGCACGCACTTCAACCGCAAAGTACAGCAGTTACCCAGAGGATTTGAAGCCCATTGGCGAACAGTTGGGTGTCGCCACGGTCCTGGAAGGTAGCGTGCAGAAAGCTGGCAACCATGTGCTGATCGATGTGCAATTAATTGATGCTCAGAACAATAGCCATATTTGGGCCGAAAGTTATGAGCGTACGTTAAGCAATATCTTTGGGGTGGAGAATGAGGTGGCAAGAATGGTCGCTGCTGCGCTCCAGGCAAGTTTAACCACTACACAAATCCAGCATCTCGCTGCACAGTCGACCACGAATATAGCTGCGTATGACGCCTACTTGCGTGGGCTCGCCAAAAAAGCTGCCGATGAAGGCGATGCCGCCGCGCTGCAGCAGGCTGCTGATAGCTACAGCCTCGCTGTCCAGCTCGATCCCAGATTCGCCTTGGCCTGGGCAAGGCTTGCCGGCGTCGAGAGTCAGATTTATAGCTACTACGACCATACTCAGCAACGTCTGCAATTAGCGACACATGCGATTTACAAGGCGCGCGCGCTTGCTCCAGATCGGGGTGAAACGCAGCTCGCACTCGGTAACTATTATTACTATGGCCAGAACGATCATCCCCGGGCACGAATTGCCTATGAACGCGCTATCGAGCAACTGCCAAACAACGCTGAGGCGCTTGCGGAGCTTGGCTATCTCATGCGTCAGCAGGGAAAGTGGACACAAACAATTGAACAAGAACAGCAGGCGGTCGCACTAGATCCTCTCAACATCGCACTGCTGGAACAATTTGCCGCCACCTATGGCGCCCTCGGCCGCTACACGGAAGCCCTGAACTTGGTGAATCGGGGGCTGGTGGTCAACCCCGATTCACCTGATCTGCTGATATATAAGGCGGCATTTTATGAATCCCAAGGTGACATGCCGCATGCAGCACAGGTGCTTGCCGGGATAACGATACCCCCCACGAATCCTGGTAACTTCCTCATGGCTGTTCAGCACCAATTCTATAAGCGCGATTACGCCGCTGCAATCCAGATGTTGCAAACGATGCTCGCACGGCCTCAGCCGGGACTTTACCTGCAGCAGGGTGTTTTCGGTCAACAACTGGGATTTGCCGAACAGCTCGCGGGGCATCCGGATGCGGCCACCTCGGCCTATCATCGCGCACGCGATGCAATAAAGGCCCGACTTAAGAAGGATCCGGGCAATCCGCTCGTGTATGCATGGCTGGGACTCACAGAGGCAGGATTGGGGCATAAAGGCGCAGCACTCGCAGCTGGCCGCAAAGCCGTGGCCCTGGTATCTGCCAGCTCGGATGCGTTCTACGGGCCAGGCTATGACGAGATACTGGCTCGCATCGAAATGCAAGTTGGTGAACGCCATCAGGCAATCGATGCAATCCGTCACCTACTCTCAGTCCCGTACAGTAGCAGTTTCTATGGCGGCAGGATCACTATCGCTTTGCTTCAGTTGGACCCTGAATGGGATCCGCTGCGCACGGATCCCGCCTTTCATGCCCTGCTCAGGGAATACAGCCAAAGTACGCAAGCGAGGGCGACTGCAACTCTGTGATCTGGTCCGGGCGCGGTGACTGACCCGCACGCAGATAGAGCTTGAACACGCAAACTGTGCTGGGCAAGTGATGAAAATCAGTAGCCTCAAAGAAAAGTCGCAGTTAAACAGCCATCTGCTGCGTGTTCTCGGCTTGGCATTCGGTCTTGCCATCGGCATAGGTACGACTATTGGCGGCGGTATCCTGCGTACGCCAGGTGACATCGCTGCGTTATTGCCGACGCCGCTGTTGATCATGGCGGTGTGGGTATTCGGCGCTATCAACGCACTGCTGGGGGCCTCGGTGTTCTCCGAACTCGGCGCCATGATGCCGAGTGCCGGTGGTCCCTATGTATTTGCACACCAGGCTTTAGGCGACTATGCGGGTTTTTTCGTTGGCTATACCTACTGGATCCAGGTGTGCGCCGTGGAAGCGGCATTGTCACTGCTCATCGGTGAATATATGCCGGTGTTAATTCCGGCCCTCTCGGGTCATGCGCTCGCTGTCGCATTCACGGTGCTGTTCATGCTGGTGGTGTTGCAATGGCAGGGGGTGCGCTGGGGCGGTCACATTCAGACTATTGTCACAGTGATCAAGATGGTGGCTTTCACGGGCTTGATCATCGCTGCGTTCGTGATGCCGCATGCAGCAGTTTCTGGAACTCCCGCCCTTGCTGTTCCGCACGGGGTGGCGCTCATGATCGCCCTGGTTCTCGCCATGCAGGGCATCATTTTCACGTATAACGGCTATTTTTACGTGTGTTTCTTCGGTGAGGAGCTGCGCGATCCAAGCCGTGACGTTCCGCGGGCTATCTTTCGCAGTGTGCTTTTGATCATCGTAATCTATCTGTTGCTTAACCTGGCGTTTTTGTCGGTGTTGCCGATCGCCAGGATGGCGCATGCGCCGTTCGTCGGCGGCTTAGTGGCCGAGGCACTATTTGGTGAGCGTGGCAATCTGATCATCACAGCCATCGTCATAATTTCCCTGCTGGGCACTATCAATGCGCAGATTCTGATCTCGGCGCGCCTATTGCTGGCCATGGGGCGCAACGGGATGTTCCTGCGGCAAGCGACCAGCGTGAATAGAGGCGGGACACCGACGCTTGCGATGCTGCTGGGTACTGTGGCTGCAAGTGTATTCATGCTTTCCGGCACCTTCAACGCGGTCCTTGGTGTCATTGCAGTGTTTATGGTGGTGAATTACCTACTGATGTACGTATCCCTGATCGTCTTGCGCTGGCATGAGCCAACAACGCCGCGACCTTACAAGGCCTGGGGTTATCCTTGGACTACGCTGCTGGCAATCATCATCGGCCTGGTATTTCTAGGCGGCGTGGTGGTCAGCGACAGGCGGCATACGTTGATCGCACTTGCATGTCTGCTCATCAGTTACCCGGTATATCAGGGCATCCGCAAGTTGAGATTTAAGATGTGAATTGAAGCGCTTCATATTTATATTCAAAGACAGAGGAACCTATATGAAATTCATCCTGGTAATCGCACTGTTATTCATGTCTGCTGTAGCCAAAGCAGCTTTAGCTGCAGACGGCCCGCCACTTTCCCCGGAGCTCCAAAAACTGGATGTCTTCGTGGGCCACTGGGAGTTTCACGGCCAGACGTTGGACACGGCTTTCGGCAAGCCTGGCGCCTGGATCTGGAATGAGGATTGCCGCTGGTCCGACGATCGGGGGTTTCTGCTGTGCAGCTTCGCGAATGTGTGGTCTGGAAAACCCGTCAACTCATTGGTCGTGGATACTTATAACAACAAGGATCACGGTTACTGGCACTATGAGTTATTTGCCGGTGGCCAGACCGGTTCGCGCCCTTTCATCTCGAAGATGACCGTCGCCGGTAATACCTGGACAGAATATGGTGAGGATGCGGACCATGGCAAGAAGATCAGCGAGCGCATCACCTATCGCTATAGCTCGACCAACGAGGTGGATGTGGCAATCCTGGTGTCACGTGATGGCAGCCATTGGATCACGGTCGACCGCGGTCATGGCGTAAAGAAACCTTGAGCGCAAGCACTCAGGTACTCGATTTTCAATCGAATAAGCCGAACATGCGTGTAAATGTCGGGTGACGCAACAGACTATGCAGCATCGTCACAGCCAGATGACCGCTCCAGTAGATCCAGGTAATTACCGCCAGAGTGTCATGAACATCTTCGATGATCTCGAGGATGTCGTGGCTGGCTCCGCCCATGCGCGATAGATAGAAAATGCAGCCGGTAAAAGCCATGCCGGTAACTGCAAGCAATCCGAGACCATGGGTAAAACCTGCCAAACCGCTGTCGACATCGGGTCCACTTGATGGCAGCTGCTGATAACGCGCGGCCTGCCAGAATTGCGCGAAGACGCGGTTTAGACCTTTGCGAGTCCAGGGGAACAGGTGACCAAGACCTTCTAGCGGGTGGGTAAATGACCAGAGCCAGTGCAGCAGTATCAATGCGAGTATCGTAAAACCAAGGATTTCATGCGACACGAAGCCGAAGGTATCAGGCCGGCCGATATGAGGGCTGCGCATGAAGGTGCCTATGCACAGTTGCGCAGTGACGGCGATGGCCAGCAGCAGATGTAGCAGCCGCAGAGGCCGGCTCCATTGTCCGGCCGGATTATCCTGGGAAGTCATAACAATCCTTTCTGGCAATCGATGCCTATATTCTGCCTGATGTCAGCGGACAGGCAATAAAAAACCCGGCTGGTTACCAGGTCTTAATAATTCGCATACGAGCGAGAATTTAAGCCATGAGTACGCCGAGTTTCTTGATAGCGTTGTTTTCAAGTTGGCGAATGCGTTCCGCTGATACGCCGTAATGGTTCGCCAGTTCCTGCAGGGTCGCCTTGTTCTCATCCAGCCAGCGCCGCTGCATGATGTGACGGCTGCGGTCATCGAGCTTCACGAGGGCGCGCTGCAGTTGCGCCTCGCCTTTGGTTGCAGAATCCGTGTGTTCCAGCGCTTGCGCGGGATCCGCGTTATTGTCTGCTGTCAGGTAAGACACCGGTGCCACGCTGCGACTGTCATCATCATCTGTTTCGGGCGTGAGGTCAAAGGTGATGTCTTGGCCGGCGAGCCGGGATTCCATTTCCATCACTTCTTTGGGTGAGACTTTCAATTCCCGCGCGATGGTTTCCACTTCCTCGTGGTTCATCCAACCGAGGCGTTTCTTGGAACTGCGCAAGTTGAAGAACAGCTTGCGTTGCGACTTGGTGGTGGCCACCTTGACAATACGCCAGTTCTTAAGGATGAATTCGTGCATCTCCGCCTTGATCCAATGTACGGCGAACGATACCAGGCGCACGCCCACTTCCGGATCGAAGCGTTTGACCGCCTTCATCAGGCCGATGTTGCCTTCTTGGATGAGGTCGCCGAGCGGCAGCCCGTAGCCCAGGTAACCGCGCGCCACATGCACCACGAAACGCAGATGGTGCAGCACCAACTCACGGGCGGCCTCCAGATCCTCGGATTCGCGGAAACGTACCGCCAAGGCACGCTCTTCCCGCGCACTCAAGACCGGGACAGCATTGATTGCCTGGATATAGGCATCCAGACTGCCGGTGGGGCCAGCCAGGATTAGCTGTTGCGAACGGGGCATTAGGGCATTACGCGCCATGAAAACCTCCTAAAAGCTTGAGTCGCATTTTAGCACTCCGGGTGTTTGAGTGCTAATAGGCACCAAAGTTCCAGGTGGTAATGGCGATTAAACCTTTTGATTGCAAGTGGTTGTCAAGCTGGTTCGATATCCCGCAAGTGCCGGGCCACGGCCAGCCAGGAGCCCAGCCAGCCTAGGGCGATGCCGCTGACCAGCAGCCACACGCTGCCTTCGAACCCCAACCCGCTCAAGCTGAACTGGCCGCCATAAAGACTCGCCAACCGGCCCACAGGCCCCGCCATGAGCAACACTGCGATGACTACCAGCAGCCAGGCCAGTACCCCTCCAGCCAGGCCGTACCAGGCTCCGTGGTAGAGGAAGGGCCTGCGGATGAAGCGGTCGGTGGCCCCCAAGAGTTTGCTCACCTCGATCTCGGTTCGCTGGTTCTCGATTTCCAGACGTATGGTATTGCCCACGATGAACACCACCGCGAGCCCCAGCAGCAGTCCGATGATGATGACTGCGCGCCGCAGGATATCCAGCATGGCTTGCAGACGCTCCAACCACTGAATGTCCATGCGTACCTGATCCACCTGCGGCAGCGCGCCCAGGGTTTTGCCCAACTGCTGGGTTGCCGCGGGGGTGGCGTAGTCATCGGTTGGCTGGATGACCAGCACTGCAGGCAGCGGATTGCTCCCTAGCAGGTTCATGGCATCTCCGAAACCAGAGCGTTGTTGGAAATCTGCTAGTGATTGGCTGGCGGTGATTATCTGCACCATCCCCACACCCGCTTGAGCGCGTACGTTCGTGGCTAATTGCTGAACCATGGCATCGCTGAGTCCTGGTTTCAGGAATAATGAGATACGCGCTGCACCCTTCCAGTTACCGCTCAGGTTTTTGGCATTTTTCACCAGCAGCAAGGTGCCAGCGGGTAACGCCAGTGCGATGCCAATGACCGCCACGGTCATGAAGGTGGCCAGTGGGTGATGACGCAAGCGTGCGAATCCCGCCAGCAGCATTTGCCGGTGATGCAGAAAATAGGCACCTATCCGCTGGCTTAGCGTCCGCTGATTGAGTTGCGCGCCGTGTGCGCCTTCGTCATGCATGCTCGGCATCGTGGCCTCCCTGGAGTTCAGGCGCCACCATGCGGCCGGCACGCAGGCTCAGGTAGCGCTGGCCGAGACGCCGGATCAGATTATGATCGTGGCTGGCGACCAACACCGTGATGCCCACTTGGTTCAGGCGCTGGAACAACTGCATGACTTCGTAGGAAAGATCCGGATCCAGGTTACCGGTAGGCTCATCGGCGATCAGGATAGGCGGTCGGCTGATGACGGCGCGCGCGATGCCGACGCGCTGTTGTTCACCGGTTGACAGGGCCAGCGGCAGAGCGCGTTCCTTATGCAACAGTCCCACTAACTCCAGGGCCGCGCCCACGCGCCGCGGGATATCCTTGTAGAACACCCCGGCGATGGTAAGCGGTATAGCCACGTTATCGAACACCGTACGTTCATGCAGCAGTTTATGGTCCTGAAAAATGACTCCCACTGTGCGACGGTAATAGGGGATCTGACGGCGGCGGATACCGGAGAGGTTCTGGCCGTTGACGATGATTTGGCCGCGGCTTGGCCGCTCAATGAGCGCCAACAGTTTTAACAAGGTGCTCTTGCCGGCACCGGAAGGTCCGGTGAGAAACACCATCTCGCCGCGCTCGATGCTGAAGCTCACGCCTGAGAGTGCTTCATTGCCTCCAGCGTAACGTTTGCTGACCTCGGAGAATTGGATCAAGGGTGTGTGGCCTCGGAGATACCTATTAAGGCTGATGCAAATGGCTGGGCATCGAATTCTTCCAGATCATCGGCCTGTTCGCCCAAGCCGAGGTAGCGGATCGGGATGCCGAAACGCTGGGCTGCGGCGATCACGATACCGCCTTTGGCGGTGCCATCCAGCTTGGTGAGAACTAAGCCGGTCACTCCCACCGCCGCATGGAATTGTTCGATCTGGCGCAGGGCATTCTGGCCGGTGCCGGCGTCCAATACCAGCAGGCATTCGTGTGGCGCAGCCGGATCCAGCCTGGTAAGCACCCGGCGGATTTTTTTCAGTTCTTCCATAAGGTTGCCCTGGGTGTGCAGGCGTCCGGCGGTATCCACGATTAGCACATCGATGCCGCGGGCTTTGGCCGCCAGCCAGGCATCGTGGGCCACGGCGGCCGGGTCGGCACCAGCAGCTTGGGCGATGACCGGGACCTCCTGACGCGCGCCCCAGGCCTGCAACTGTTCCACCGCGGCGGCCCGGAAGGTGTCACCGGCGGCCAGCATGAGATTGATCCCGCGGGATTTGAAACGCAGCGCCAGCTTGCCGAGTATGGTGGTCTTGCCCACGCCGTTCACACCCACAGCCAGGATCACAAATGGCTTGTTTGTGCCTCCCAGTTTGAGCGGATGTGCCACCGGCGCCAGCAGGCCGGTGATGATTTGCACCAGGGTCGCACGCAGCGCATCCGCATCCTTCAACTTGTTTTCACGCGCGCCGACGCGCAGCTGCTCGAGAATCGTCCGTGTCGCATCTACGCCCACGTCCGCCTGAAGTAATTGGGTTTCGAGTTCTTCCAGGAGCGCGTCATCGATTGGGCGGCCCGGGGCGATGTGTACCACTGCACGCCGCAGTCGCATCCGCAGCTTGCTGAGGAAACTTGTCTGGGAGATGGGCTGATTCATATCAATAAAACACTGGCGCAAACTTCATCCTAGCATCGGTCGTATACCACATAAAAAACGGGGCGGCTCGTGCCGCCCCGTGATCGATGCGCAACCTGTTTATTTGATGAGGCCGGGTGGATTGTTGTTGATCGGCAGATAGCGTCCGTGGCTGCCCATGAAGTTCGCCATTTCAGTCTGCATCTCCAGGGTCACCCCACCGTACAGCAAAGCATCGGCGCTGCAAGCGGATGATGGGACCGCAGGCGACAGCAGCGAACCGTGTGTGCCGGCGGTGAATTGTACCAGTGCATGGATGGGTGCAAGACCCGGGCCCACCGTGCTGCTGGTCGGGGAAAGCCCCATCAGATTCGCCAGCAACTGGGTGCTGCTGTTGGGCACCACTGTATCCGGCACGTTGCAGGGATCGCTGGCGAAACCACCCACGACTTCGATCATGTGGATAGGATCAGTGGCTGCGGCCAGCGCCGCGTAATTGGCCGGATCGCCATCATCGATTACCGACTGGACATCACGGAAAAAGTCATAGTAGAACTGGGTTCCGGTTCCTATGCCCTGCGCTTGCAACCCCCCATTGACTATGGGCGCAAACTCCCCTGAATTTTGCACCAACTGGGTAATGTTGCCGCCGGGGTTGGCGAGTGTAGCCGCCAGGATATTGCTGCCGTCAAAAGCCAGGTAACTGGCGCCGGTGATTGCGCCCAAGGAGTGGCCCACGAAGGAGATTTGTGATCCGTCGAACAGGGTAGTGGAGGTTCCGTAAGCGGTGATGCCAGGGATAGCTTTACGCAGGGCAATCAAATCAGCCACCGCTTCCCGCAGATCGTCGCGTAGAGTCAATGGGCTAGTGAGATTGATGAAGTAGCTGCCAGAGGGCGCGATCGTAGTGCTGGCGGTGCTAAAGAAGGGGGGGACTTCCGGCAAATCAAATGTACGCTCTCCTGTCATCAGGCCTGCAGCAGGGCTGCCGCTGAACAACTGATTGTCATAGAACGGATCGGTGTTGTCGGTCACGCCATGCAGTGGCAGATCTATGGCCACGGTCGCGATGCAGGCCTTGGCCAGGGAATCCGCCACGGCAAATACGTTCTCCCGGTTCTGTGTGATGCCATGCTGGAAGATTACCACCGGCCAGCCGGAAGTCGGTGTGGCAGGTGCCGGGCAGCCGCCGTTGGCCGCATTGTTAGGTATGGGCAAATTAATCAGCATTGGAATGGTAACCGTTGTGGTTGCGGCTGGCATCGGATCTAGAACGGTGGTGTCACCACCGGAAGCCGTGTGCCAGTAACCAGTCAGCGCCGGGGCAGGATTGCTGGGAGTAGCCACTGAGAGGTAATAGGGGATCTTGAGCGTGCCGGCCCATACTTCGGCAAATCCGTACAGGGCAGCGTTGATGGCGTGAGTATTCAAGCCGGTGTCCGCCGCGGTGCCGATACCCGCTGGCGTATTGGCTTGTAAAGCGGTAAGTGTTGCACCGATGTACTGGGTGCTGAAGCTGAAGGTGGCGGCGATAGCCTGTGGATTGACACCTGCACCAGCCGCTACCGCAAGCTGTGGCAGGGTGAATAGTGCCACTTGATCCAGCTGGGCGTTGCCCGTGGTGCCCATCTGCCCGCCGGAGAGCACCGGCAGGTCGGCTGCCAGAATCAAAGCGTAATCCGCGCTGGGTGCGGCGGCATCACCAATGCTGTCTTTGATGCCATTGGTGAGCACGACCAGATAAGTGCTGCCACCCGCCAGTGGTTTGCAGGGCATGATGTTGAGCACCGTACCGCCAGAATCACTGCCGGCGGAGACACCGACACTGTAATCAGTGGCGGATGAACTGCAGTTTGCGCCTTGCGTTAGCAGCACTGGAGCTGCGCCGGTACCACCGGGTGGAGGTGGATTGACCGCCTTGTTCTGCGGATTAGAGGAAACCTTGAACACGATCACGTCGCCAGCATTCAGGCTGGTCGGATCGATCTGTGAAGTGAAGTAGGCATTGATAACCGATTGCGTACCGAAACCGTCCAGATGATTCATCGCCAGGATTGGCGCATTCGCGGGACTGCCGGCGCCGCTCGCCAGTACCGGGATGTTCAGGGTGCCGGTGGTGCTGCCATTGAAATACAGATCATTTGGGAACGGACCTATGCCGCTCAAGGGCGCGTAGCTTGCCTGGAACACAGCGCTCGAGTTGGCGTTGGGATTGGTGACGGTCGTTGAATTATTACCCTTGACGCAGGCGGAAAGGACCAGAGCCAGGGCGGTGAGCAGGACCAGCGCGCGCTTATTCATTAGTTTTCCTCCGTAGATGGCGAATTAGGGTACGCTGGAGACGCGTTCCCGTGCAAGCATCCCGAAGATGTGCACAAGACTAAATCCAACCCGCTGTATTTCGTGGATTTTTGCTATGTTCAATCCCGGCCGTGGTTATAA
>JAJYBN010000019.1 GCA_021779005.1 Pseudomonadota bacterium | reverse complement strand
TCATACCAGGCATGACTACATCCATGATGATGGCATCAGGTTTTTTGGCGCGCGCTTTTTGAATGCCTTCTTCACCGCTTTCGGCGGTCAGGGTTTCAAATCCGTTCTTTTCCAGCCACGTCTTGAGCACATGGAGCTCCGTCGGGGAGTCATCAACGATAAGTACGATAGCCATCTGGTGATCTCCTGCAGATTATTCTTTACCGGACACCTGTGCCGGGTCTGGGCTTCTGTGCACATGATGGTGGATCGCATCCACTAATTCATCTTTAGTGAATGGTTTGGTCAGATACTGCTCGGAACCGACGATGCGTCCCCGGGCACGATCGAACAACCCATCCTTGCTTGACAGCATGATGACCGGCGTAGTTTTGAAAGTATGATTGTGCTTGATCAATGCACATGTCTGATAACCGTCCAGTCTCGGCATCATGATGTCCACAAATATGATGTCTGGTTTATGATCGGCAATCTTGGAAAGTGCCTCGAAACCATCCACAGCCGTGAGCACCTCACAGCCTTCTTTCGAGAGCAGGGTTTCGGCGGTACGGCGAATGGTCTTGCTGTCGTCAATAACAAGAACCTTCAGACCCTTTAGATCACCATTGGCTTGTTCGCTGGTCACACTAACCTCCACCGCCTATTGACGCCTCAGCCAAGACTGCTGTGAAGCTGCCTGGCAGTGCCATATTAACCTGCTAGGGCGCTCCCAACCCCCCCTTAACCCGCAGCATACCCGCCGGCGCCGCTGGGTCCGGTAATATGGTGCATGCTACGCTTAAAGGTAGCCGCCATATCGAAGGTTTTAGCATAATATTCATGCTTAATCCATTGAAAGACATAAGACTTCAGGCGCCCCTAGCCGACCCATTAAACCGGAGGTTGTAATCCCTATCATGCCCCAGGCGACCATCAAACTTGGCGTGGTCATGGACCCAATCGGTTCCATCAAACCCGCCAAGGACACGCACTTGGCGATGTTGCTGGCCGCCCAAACACGCGGTTGGGCGTTGCATTACATGGAACAGTCCGACCTCTATTTACGGGACGGCGAAGCACGTGCACGCAGCCGCCTCATCGAAGTCAGTGATACCGCCCACGACTGGTTCTCTTTTGGTACAGAACGCGACTTGGGTCTCGGCTCCCTGGATGTGATCTTGATGCGCAAGGATCCGCCTTTTGACATGGAGTACATCTACAGCACCTACCTGCTGGAAAGAGCTCAGCACGCAGGCGCAATGGTTATCAACAGCCCCCAGGCTTTACGGGATGCCAACGAAAAGGCTTATACAGCCTGGTTCCCCCAGTGCTGTCCGCCAACTCTCATGACCCGCGACATGGACCGTATCCGTCAATTTCTGGCCGAACACGGCAAAATCGTACTTAAGCCCCTGGAGGGCATGGGCGGCACACTGGTGTTCGTGATAGCCGAGACTGACCCGAATATATCTGTAGTACTCGAGACACTTACCAAGTACGGCACACGCCTTACGATTGCGCAGAAATATCTCCCCGAAATCAGCGAGGGTGACAAACGCATCCTGATGATTGACGGTGAGCCAATCCCTTATGCATTGGCACGTGTGCCGGCGCAGGGCGAGTCCCGTGGAAATCTCGCCGCTGGGGGTAAGGGTGTGGGAGTTCCGCTGTCCGCCCGCGACCGCTGGATTTGCACACAAGTTGCGCCGGCGTTGCGGGACAAAGGGCTGTTGTTCGTGGGCCTGGATGTGATCGGGGATTACTTGACAGAAATCAACGTCACCAGCCCCACCTGTGCACGCGAACTGGATAAGCTCTATGGCCTGGATGTCGCGGGGCAGTTCATGGATGTGGTTGCACATAAATTATCCGGGCAACGACGTACATGAATGCGGTCATCTCAGGCGCGCCTCATATCGGTTCGCGCGAGCGACTGGTAACTACATTATTTTTCGCCGTACTCGTGCACGCTATCATCATTCTTGGTATCACCTTTACGCCTGGCAAACCGGGTGGTGGTTCGACATTGGAAGTCACCTTGGTGCAGACGCGTAGCGTGATACCGCCGTCACGGGCAGACTATATTGCTCAGGCTGACCAACAGGGCGAGGGCAATACCCGGAACCTGGTGCGTCCACAAAGCCCATTGTCGATGCCTTCGGCAGTGAACAATCCTGGCCTACCGGACGGCGAAGATGTGTTTACCAACGCCGGCCGTGGCATGGAGGCCAGCGACCACAAAGGCTTGAATAACACCACAGCCGCGAATCATGATGCCGTCGTCACTACGCGGACTGAGACCCGCCAGTTTGCCAATGCCCGCTCGGCTGCTACTCCCGAGAGTACCAATCCACGCGTGCTAGTGGCGCGCTTGCTGACGCAGGGCGATGACTCCCTGATGCCCACCGATGAGCCGCTGCAGCTGCCGGAGGCCACCAATCCCACGCCACGCGAGGCCTTCGTCTCGGTGAATGCGCGCGCTTCGCGCTATGCGGTGTATCTGGATGCTTGGCGGCGCAAGGTCGAGCATATCGGTAATCTCAATTTCCCGGCGCAGATCCGCGCTCAACACCTGTCCGGCTCGCTGGCACTGGAAGTGGCACTGAATGCTGATGGCAGCATCCGCGACCTCATCTTGCGTGAGCCTTCGCCATATCCACTGTTGGACGACTCCGCTGCAAAGATTGTGCGGCTGGCAGCTCCATTCGCGCCGTTCCCGAATAATTTTCGCAAGGATACGGATGTGCTGCGTTTCATATATGTATGGCGATTCAACGGAGGCCGGCTGGATACGCGCCGGGGTGGCGTCCAACTTCCCGCCGGTACAGGCTGATGCACACCCGACTTGTGCCAGCACCGTGTTCTGCGGATACTTGATTGCATGGCTCAGGATTTTCTCGTCGATCAATTTCTGGTAGCGATGCCTTCGCTTAACGATCCCAATTTCCACCAGAGCGTGGTGTATATCTGCGAGCATAATGCGCAAAGCGCGCTCGGCATTATCATCAACAAGCCCACCAACATCGTGCTGAACGACATCTTCAAACAGTTATCCATCGAAGCTGACGATCAGCACTTTGGACAACAGCCTGTATACCACGGTGGTCCGGTGCAAACAGAGCGCGGATTCGTGATACACGAACCTCCCGGTAACTGGGAATCGACACTCTTGCTTGGCGACCAACTGGGCGTTACCAGTTCACGGGATGTGCTTGCCTGCATGGCGCGCGGCCAGGGGCCACATAAAATCTTCGTGGCCCTGGGTTACGCCGGGTGGGGAGCCGGGCAGTTGGAGACCGAGCTTGCCAACAATTCATGGCTGAGTACGCCTGCAGACCACAGCATCATTTTTGAAACGCCAGTGGAGCTGCGCTGGCAGGCGGCCGCACGACTCATCGGTGTGGATCTGTCGTTGCTCACCGGGGATGCCGGGCATGCCTGAGGCCGGCGCCCTGAGCGCGCTGGCCTTCGACTTCGGCTTGCGGCGTATCGGCGTGGCGGTGGGACAGAGTATTACCGGTAGTGCCACACCTGCGGGACTGATCAATGCACAGGATGGAGAGCCGGACTGGCTAGCGGTCGACCGACTCATCCAGGAATGGAGGCCAGATCTGCTGGTGGTCGGACTCCCGTATACTATGGATGGTAGCGAGCAGGAGATTTCCCACCGCGTCCGATGCTTCACCAGCGACCTAGCACAACGTTATCCTCAGCCAGTGCATACTGTTGATGAACGCCTGTCATCACATGAAGCGCAAGCGCGCCTCAGGGAATTGCGTCAACAGGGGCGACGACGGATCAGACGCGGGGACGTGGACTGTGCTGCCGCCTGCGTGATACTGGAAAGCTGGTTTCACACCCACAGCAACCATGCGACGTTGAAGCCTGCATGAACCAAAACCAGTTCGATCTCAAGGGACACCTGCAGCATCTGCTGACGCTTGCTGATCTGCCGCAGAAGATCCTCTTCGGATTACTCGATCGTGCAGAAAAATTTCGCGTTAATCCCGGCGAGACGCCCAGCCAGTACGATCTGCTGGCGGGCAAAACCATCGTCAATCTGTTCTTCGAACCCAGCACCCGCACACGCACTTCATTTGAGCTGGCGGCGCGAAGACTCGGGGCCCAGGTCATCACACTGGACATGGCGTTCTCCTCCGCCACCAAGGGCGAATCGCTGCTGGATACACTGTATACCCTGGAGGCCATGAATGCGGATCTGTTCGTGGTGCGCCATCAGGAAACGGGCGCAATGGAAAATCTGGCGCAACACGCACTACCCCACGTGCATATCGTAAACGCAGGCGAAGCGCATGTATCCCATCCGACCCAGGGAATATTGGATGTGCTCACCATACGTCAGCACAAGAAGAACTTCGAGAAGTTATCAGTCGTAATCGTAGGCGACATCCGCCATTCACGAGTAGCACGCTCTGCTATACATGCCCTAACGATACTCGGAACGCAGAATATCCGCTTGGCTGGTCCTGCCGAACTGTTGCCAGACGACCTGTCCGGGGAAAAATTCACCAACCTGGACAAGGCGCTCGAAGGTGCTGATGTCATCATGATGCTGCGTATCCAGAAGGAACGCATGCGGTCGGGTCTCATCCCGGATGAACGCGAGTACGCACGCCGCTATGGACTCGACATCACACGTATTAAGTTTGCAAAGCCAGATGTGCTGGTGATGCACCCGGGACCCATGAATCGTGGCGTTGAGATCACTTCCGAGGTCGCCGACGGTCCACGCTCTGTCGTCCGTGAGCAAGTGGCCAACGGTGTCGCCGTGCGCATGGCCGTGATGGCGACATTGATGGGCAAATAATATGTACCTGCTGAGTGCACCATGAGTACCGCAACCGGAAACAGCACACCCGCTAAACCACACCGCGGTACAATCTTTCTGGAAGCTGCAGAAGTTCTGGAGCAGCAACAATTTCCTGGTCAGCAATTCGTGTTGCGCCTCAAGTCACCCGAGTGCGCCGCCCGTGCATTGCCCGGCAATTTCATCCACCTCACGTGCGATGCGGCGCTGCCGATGCGCCGACCCATGTCCATCATGCGGATCTCGCGCCATGAAGGCTGGATCGAATGCCTCTATAAAGTTGTAGGTGAAGGCAGCCGGCTCCTTTCGCAGCGCCGGCGTGGCGATGTGGTAAGCAGCCTGGGCCCCATCGGCCAGCCCTTCGTGCTGCATCCCAACAAGTCACGGCCGTTGTTGATCGGAGGCGGCGTGGGTATCCCGCCCATGATCTTTCTCGCCGATGCGGTACGACAGGACAAGCGCGCGCAGTGGAAACCCCTGGTGCTCATGGGTTCGGAAGTCCCTTTCCCCTTCAAGACGCGCCCCTCCACTATCCTGCTGCCCGGAATGCCGGGTGGCGTCATCGGCTGCATGCCGCTCATGGAGGACTGGAACATCCCCAGCCGCCTCGCCAGCCAGCAGGGTTATCCCGGCTGTTACGACGGCTATGTATCCGACCTGGCACGCCGCTGGCTTGAATCCCTGGATAGAAAGGCCCTGCATGAAGTGGAGATCTTCGCCTGCGGCCCCACACCCATGCTCAAGGCCACCGCTCATCTGGCCCAGGAATTTGGTATACCCAGCCAGGTGTCGCTGGAGGAATTCATGGCTTGCGCCGTGGGCGGCTGCGCCGGCTGCGCGGTGGAAGTGCACACTTCCGACGGCCCTGCCATGAAGCGTGTGTGTGTCGATGGACCGGTGTTCGACGGTACCAGTATATTTCCAACTGGCTGAATCGCGACTGTTCTATTCAATCACGCTGGGCGCCTCATGGCGCCCTGCTTGTTATCACATCAACTCAATCAGTGCTTAACGGCATCCGGACCGATATATTTATCGAAGAACTGCAACATGCGTGTGTAAAGTTCGAATCGATGTTCCGGTTTGGCGAAGCCGTGACCTTCATTCGGTTCATACATCATTTCGTATTTTATGCTGGCCTTGTCCAGAGCCGACATCAGTTCCTTGGCATTCTCCGGCACGACACGCATGTCTGCTCCGCCATACACGATAAACAGCGGCGTTTTAATCTTGTCGGCATTGTAGGCGGGTGAATATTTCTCAAGCTCGGCATCGTCATCGCCCAGTGCTATATCAAGATAGCGCTGACCACTCGCAAAATGATGAATATCACCATGATGTGCCAACAGCGTTAAATCATATACGCCCACATAACCAACAGCACATTTGTATAGGTCGGGATAGCGGATAACATTTTCCACGGCCGCATAACCGCCGTAGCTTGCACCGTAGATGCAAATGCGCTTGGGATCGGCAACACCCTGCCCGACCGCCCAGTGCACGGCATCGGCAAGGTCATCCTGCATAGATGTGCCCCAATGCCGGTAGCCCATGTCCTGGAATTGCATTCCATAGCCGCCGGAACCGCGATAGTTGACCTGTAGTACCGCATAACCGTGACTTGCGAAAAACTGTACCTCTGGATCCCATCCCCACTCATCGCGGATGCCATGTGGCCCACCGTGAGGATTGATAATCAGAGGCAGATTCTTACCATTACTGCCCAAAGGCAGTGTCAGATAACCATGCAATGCGACGCCGTCTCTCGCCTTGAACACTACCGGCCGCATGTTGGCCATCTTTTGCGGATCGATATCCGGCAAAAGATTGAACAGCAGCGCGACCTTGTTGTCCTTGGTATTGAAAAGGTAGTAAGAGCCGGGATTGCGGTCGCTGTGTACAAAAATCACCAGTTGCGAACCATCTCGTGTATTACTGGTGACGTCCACAACCTGACCTGGAAACGCGTCATAAAGCGACGCCAGATAGCCTGATTCGGGGGCATCGCTGTCAAGAATATGCAGTGCTGGCAATCCCGGCATGGTCGTGACGGCAATGATGTGCCGTGACTTTTGCCACTCCAATGACCAGATCATGTTGTTCACATCGAAGTCAGGATCGCCAAACAATAGCGTTGTTTTAAGCGTTTCAGGATCTAGCGTGTATAAACCCAGTGTCAAGGAAGGCGAAGGCGTGTGTCCAATCCAATAAATATCCTTGTTATCCGCAGTAAATCCAAGAGGTGTCAATTCAGAATCAGCTGAATCACCTTTAACCATAAGCGAACTCAAATCTTTCCAATCCAGACTGTCTCCAGATTCACGGTAAAAAAACTGTGGCACCCCTGTCAGTCCATTTGATCCCGTAGCCATGCGCACAGCGCCGTTATTGTCAACAAACAGTTCACCATCGATGGCGGGGGAGTGGGCTACGTTTCTCAATGTCCCATCATAAATATTCAAGGAATACGCCTGTTCCGGTTGATGTGGACCCGTATAGGATTCCACGATAACCTGTTTGGCATCCTCCGGCGGGATATACAGCATGCGCCAAAAATAATGGGTCTCATGCTGGGCACGGATACGCGTGAACTGTTGTGAAGCACTCGGCGCATTACCTAAAAGCATCTCAAGCTGGGAAGCGTCCACATTGATGCCGTACAGGCGTCCATCAGGGATGGGGCTATCCAGGCTGCCAGTCTGGGTCGCCGTGGCTATCAGTACGCGTTCTTTATTGGCCCACCAGTACCGGTAAATCACCTGATCGCCAATCGTTTTGAAACTCGCGGTGATGGAGTGATCCTTGAGATCCATAATGGCCATGCCCTTGCGGTCCTCACCGGTTTTGTCGGCTACTAATATGGCGATGTAACTGCCGTCCGGGGATATCTGAACTCCAGATATTTGTGCATAAGAAAAGAACGTCTGCACAGTCGGTGGGATGGGCGGCGCTGCCTGAGTGCTGTTTAAAAAGATAGCAGCCAGCAACATTACCAAGCAGATTATTACGCGTTTTGGATTGCTCATGCGCTCCCCCTCTCATCGCCACCCGTATTATCAGTTGCCATTGATTAGCCGAAATTGATCTTGGCCTCCAAGTTGGCGCGTGAATCGGCATAGCGCAAGGCTTCTTCAAGCGTGATCCGATTATCCCGGTAAAGGCGGTGTAGGGCCTCATCGAAGGATTGCATGCCGGGCTCGGAGCTTTCTTCCATGGCTTCGCGGATACGGTCTATCTGCCCCTTGAGAATCAGGTCGGCGATATGCGGCGTATTGATCATAATCTCCACCGCCGCCAGCCGCCTACCGTTCTTGCCCATCACCAGGCGCTGCGACACGATGGCGCGCAAGTTGATGGACAGGTCCATGAGCAGCTGCTTGTGCATCTGCTCAGGAAACATATTGATGATGCGATCCATGGTCTGGTGTGCATTATTGGCATGCAACGTGGAGATCGCGAGCTGGCCAGTGCCCGCCAGCTGGATAGAAGCTTCCATTGTTTCCCGATCGCGGCACTCACCGATGACGACGATATCTGGTGCCTCGCGCAAGGATTGCTTGAGGGCATTCGCGTACGACAGCGTGTCCTGACCGATTTCCCGCTGGTTGATAATCGATAGGGAGTTGGGATGATTGTATTCGATGGGATCCTCAATGGTGAGGATATGTGAAGCTTCATTCTCGTTGCGATGCCGCATCATGGCGGCGATGGTTGTGGACTTGCCCGAGCCGGTGGCGCCCACCACCAGCAGCAGCCCACGTTTGTGCATGATGAGTTCTTTGAGCACTTCAGGCAGCCCTAGTTCCGAAAGCTGCGGTACCTCGGAGGGAATGTAGCGCAGTACCATGGCCACCTGGCCGCGCTGCAGGAATACGTTGACGCGGAAGCGCCCGACACCTTCCTCAGCGATGGCGAAATCTGATTCGTGCTTGACCTCGAAGGAGCGCGACTGTTTCTCGTTCATGATTCCGTAGGCGGCTTCCCTGACCATATCGGCGGTCAGCACAGTTTTTCCTACCGGCATCTGGCGGCCCTCGATCTTGATCTTCACCGGAGCATCACTGGTGAAATACAGGTCCGAGGCCTTCTTTTCGACCATGAGTTTGAGGTATGGGTTGAGATCCATTGGTTGTCCGCGTTAGCTATTTTTTGTCGGCAACAGGACTAATCAGAATTTCCTGCCCTGGCCCTGATCCACAACGCGCAACTCTTCTATCCCCTCATCCAGCGCGCGCTTGTCCCGCTTGCTTTCCAGTTTGATACGCAACCGCAACTCGTTCTGTGAATCGGCATTGCGGATCGTATCCTCATAACTAATAAGGCCCTGCTCGAAGAGTTCAAACAATGACTGATCGAAGGTCTGCATCCCGAGCTGCGTGGATTTCGCCATGATCTCCTTGATCTGGGATACTTCGGCTTTGAAGATCAGGTCCGAAATCAATGGCGAGTTGAGCATGATCTCCACAGCGGGTATGCGTCCCTTGCCACCCTGCTTTCTAACCAGGCGCTGTGATATCAGCGCGCGGATATTGAGCGACAGGTCCATGAGTAATTGCTGGCGGCGCTCCGGGGGAAAGAAGTTGATGATGCGGTCGAGCGCCTGGTTGGTGCTGTTGGCATGCAATGTAGAAAGCACCAGGTGTCCGGTCTCGGCGAAGGCCACGGCGTAATCCATGGTATTGCGATCGCGTATCTCGCCGATGAATATCACGTCCGGCGCCTGGCGCAGTGTGTTCTTGAGGGCCACGTCCCAAGAATCAGTATCTACACCGATCTCACGCTGGGTGATGACGCAATTGATATGTGGATGCACGAATTCGATGGGGTCTTCGATGGTGACGATATGGTCCTTGGAATTCTTGTTGCGGTGCCCAATCATCGAGGCGATGGAGGTGGATTTACCCGAACCGGTGGCGCCCACGAAAATCACGATGCCACGCTTGGCCATGACCACGTCTTTGAGGATCTGCGGCAGGCCCAGTTTGTCGAAATCGGGAATCTCTGTATTCAGGGTGCGCAATACGGCGCCCATGCGCCCCTGTTGCACGAAGGCGCTGACGCGGAAGCGCCCAATGCCCGGCGGGCTGATGGCGAACTGGCATTCCTTGGTGGAATCGAATTCCTTGGTCTGGCGGTCATTCATGATGGCGCGCACCAGCAAGCCAGCCTGCTCTGCGGTCAGGGGTTTGTCGGTGGCGGCTGTAATTTGTCCATCCACCTTGATGGCGGGTGGGAAGCCCGCGGTGATAAACAAATCCGAAGCCTTGCGCGAGACCATGGACCGCAGCAGATCCTGGATGAATTTGATTGCTTGATCTTTTTCCATTGCCTGCTCCGTGGAGCCTTATTCAGATGAAAGAGTCTTTGTTGACCGCATACACGCGGGCCTCATCCTTGGTGATCATTCCCTTGCGCACAAAATCCGTGAGATTCTGATCGAGCGTCTGCATGCCCGATGCCTGCCCGGTCTGGATGGCAGAATACATCTGCGCGATTTTGTTCTCACGGATCAGGTTGCGTATGGCGGGTGTGCCGAGCATGATCTCATGCACTGCCATGCGCCCTCCGCCGACCTTCTTGCACAGCGATTGTGAGATCACCGCGCGCAATGATTCCGAAAGCATGGAGCGCACCATGTCTTTCTCGGCAGCAGGGAATACGTCCACCACACGGTCGATGGTCTTGGCAGCCGAGCTGGTGTGTAAGGTCGCAAACACCAAATGGCCGGTCTCGGCGCCGGTAAGTGCCAGGCGGATGGTCTCCAAGTCGCGCATCTCGCCCACCAGGATGGTATCCGGATCCTCGCGTAAAGCTGAGCGCAGCGCTTCGTTGAATCCCAGAGTGTGGCGATGCACCTCACGTTGGTTGACCAGACATTTCTTGCTTTCATGCACGAACTCGATTGGATCCT